>NZ_JBIWFT010000026.1:0-134572 GCF_044763205.1 Kitasatospora sp. NPDC096204 | reverse complement strand
CTCGACGAGAACGACACCGTCCTCCACACCGAGCTGGTCGCGGAGATCGCCGACGAGCCGAACTACGACGCCGCACTCACCGCCCTCAACTGACCTACCCGGCACCGTGATCGACGGCGCCCCCCTTTGCGTGCCGCGAAGGCCCGCCCCCACACCTCCGGCGCTGCCCCGACGGCAGAACCGAGGGGGCGGGGGCGGGCCTTCGCGCACTCGCCGGCCGGCGAAGCGGGGCGAGGATGGAGCGGAGCAGGAACGCACCACGGGCTCGGGGGCCGTCGAGGAGTCCCCGAAGGGTGTCGACGCCGCCACGTGCGGATGCGGGGAGCCGCCCCACTGCCGCCGGCCGGGCTCAGCCGCAGAGGGTGGCGAAGCCGTACCCGCGTGCCTTGAGCGTGGAGATGATCTCCGGCAGGGCGGCCACCGTCTGACTCCGGTCGCCGCCGCCGTCGTGCAGCAGGATCACCGAGCCGGGGCGGACGTTGTTCAGCACCCGCGACCTGATCGCGGCCGTGCCGGGGCGCGACCAGTCCGCCGGGTCCACGGACCAGAGCACCACCTGCTTGCCGAGCGCCGACGCCTTCGAGCGCACCGTGCTGTTGACCGCGCCGTACGGCGGGCGCAGGCAGCTCGGGGTACGGCCGGTCTGTGCCCGGATGGCCTTGTCGGTGTTGGCCACCTGGGCGTCGAGCGCGGCGGCGGAGAGTTTGCGCAGGTCCGGGTGCGACCAGGAGTGGTTCTGCACGCTGTGGCCCTGCCGGGCGACCTGCGCGGTCACCGAGGGGTGGGCGGCGACGTTCTGTCCGATCTCGAAGAAGGTCGCGCGCACCCCGTACCGGGCGAGCGTCGCCAGGACCTTGGGCGTGTAGGCGGGGCTGGGGCCGTCGTCGAAGGTCAGGTAGACCACCTTGCCGCCCTTGGTCCCGACCGCCTGCGCGTCCGCGGCGGGCACGGCCACCGCGGCTCCCGCCGCCAGGGCGACGACGAGGGCGCCGATCGCGGTCCGGAGCCTGCCCGCTGCCTTGCGCCTGCCGGGTCGTACGGACATGCCTGCCCCCTGGGGTCGGAACTCCCGTGCCTAGGCCAGTCTGCTCCCGGCGGGCCGTCCGCCGCGAGCCCTCGTCGGTCGCGAGCGAACGGAATCGGCCAGTCGTACGGCGGGGGCCGGGGGCAGCCGCCGGGGCCTGCGGCTGTGGAGCCACACACCGATTCGGAACGGTGTGGCGGATGACGACGCGGGAGGCTAAGCTCCCCCGCGATGACCACTCACGCTGTTCACAGAATGGGGGTCCCGTCCGCGAAGAGTGAGTGCTGATGTCCACTCACCCCGCGCACGGGAACGACTCCCGCCTCTCCTTCTGGCGGCGCGTACGCGAGTACGCCGTGCCGCCCTCCATGATCGAAACCGCCACCGCCCGCCGCCTGACCGGCGACTGGGCCGGGGCCTGCGCCGCCGCCAACGTCGAGGTCGACTTCCGCCTGCGGGACGTCGCCCGCGTCCACGGACGGGAGCTCGCCGACCGGGTTCGGGCCGATCTCCGCTGCCTGGCACCGGAGTTGCTGCGCTGGCACCTGCCGAGGTCCGCTCCCGGCGGGCTGCTGCGGCCCGGGCTCACCGTGCCGCTGGCCCGCTACCCCGGCGAGCCGCCGGTCTTCCTCGTGGTTCGCACGCCGCCCGGCTGGGCGGAGTACGGGCAGCGGGTCAGTCTGGCGCTCTGGGGCGGGCCCGGTGGCGACGGCCGGTCGCCGCACCCGCATCCGCGCCCGAGTCGACGGTTCCGCTACGACCTGCACCGGCACCTCTGGGACGCCGGGCGCAGCACGGAGCTGGCCGTCCGGGCCGGACCCTGGAATCCGTCAACTGGCCTATCCACTACGGAACTCGGCGATCCGTCCCGACGCTGCGCCGTCGACCGCTGGGCCGCCGAGGCCGAGTTGCTGCTGCGCGCGGACGGGCTGCCGCCCGGGCCCGTGGTGGTGCGGCTCGGGCCTCGCCGGCGGCTGCTGCTCGGACCGGACGGGTCGACGACGGAGGTCCTCGGAGACGTCTCAAGACTGCCACTGCTGCCCGATGCCGCGACCTGGGTGCCACCCGACCTCGACCTGCTCCGCAACGGGGCGATCGAGGCCGAGCGGCTGCATCCCCTGGTGGCGGCCGCACTGGCGCCCGGGCATCCGCCCCTGGCGCGGGCGGCGGCAGGGCCCGGGCCCCACCGGCTGGTGGACTGCCGGGGGGCTCGGCACCGGATCGGGCTGGTCGACGGGGTGCTCGTCCCGCTCGACCACGAGCCGGCCGAACTGCGCCGCGAGGAGTTGCTGGCCGCCCTGTCCGGCACCCCGCTGCCCTGTCTGCGGGCGATCGACCTCGTGCACCGCCGGCCTGCCCAACTGGCCGATGTGAGCGAGCGGTTGGACCACGGCGACACCGCCGGGGCGCTGGCCGTGGTCGAGGCCCTGCTCGGACCGGAGGCGGTGCTGCGCGACGGACCGCTGCGCGACGAGCTGGCGGCGGCGGCCGAGCGGCGCATCGCGTACGGCCTCTACCGGGCGGGTCTGACCGGGCCCGCTGTCATCAACCACCCGTTGCCACGTGTGCGCCACAGCTCGCGCCCGGACGGGGCGGCCTTCCGCCCGCGCCCTCGCCACGTTTCGTTCCGGGACCGCCCGCGCCTGGCCTCGGTCCGCTGAAGTCGACGACGCCGACGCCGACGACCACTTGGCTCTGAACTCCCTTTCGTACCAAGCACCCTGAGGTGATCACCCATGCCCGTCCGCACTCCTGAAGCCGCCCGCCTCGACGTCGCCCGGCAGCTGCTCGACCTGCTGGCCGACACCACCACCGAACCGCGCGCCGACACCCGACTGGAGGCGCTCACCCTGGCCGTCGCCGCCGACCTGCCCGTGCTGCTCTGGGGCGAGCCCGGCATCGGCAAGACCGCCGCGCTCAACCAGCTCGCCGAGGCGCTGGAACTGCCGCTGACCACGGTGATCGCCAGCGTCCACGAGCCCTCCGACTTCTCCGGGCTGCCCATCGTCGGCGACGACCCGGCGCAGCAGGGCGTCCCGATGGCCCCGCCGGACTGGGCGGTGCGGCTGGTGCGGGCCGGGCACGGGCTGCTGTTCCTGGACGAGCTGTCCACCGCGCCGCCCGCCGTCCAGGCCGCGTTGCTCCGGCTGGTCCTGGAGCGGCGCATCGGCACGCTCCGACTCCCGCCCGGCGTAAGGATCGTGGCCGCCGCCAACCCGCGCTCCTCGGCGGCCGACGGCTGGGAGCTGAGTCCGCCGCTGGCCAACCGCTTCGTCCACCTCCAGTGGGCACACGACCACGAGGTGGTGGTGCGCGGCCTCGGCGGCGTCTGGCCGGTGGCCACCCTGCCCCGGCTCGACCCGCAGGCGCTGCCGGCCGCCGTCGCACTGGCCCGGCGCGCGGTGTGCGGGCTGCTGGCCGCCCGCCCCGAGCTGGTGCACCGGCTGCCCACCACCGAGACCCGGCGCGGCGGCGCCTGGCCTTCGCCGCGCAGCTGGGACATGACGCTGCGGCTGGTCGCCTTCGCGACCGCGGCCGGGTCCTCCCAGGAGGTGCTGTCGCTGCTGGTGCGCGGCGCGGTCGGGGACGGCCCGGGGCTGGAGCTGATGGCGTCCATGGACCGGATGGACCTGCCGGATCCGGAGGACCTGCTCGCCGACCCGGCCGGCGCGGTGCTGCCCGACCGCGGGGACCTGCGCCAGGCGGTGCTGGACGGAGTGGTCGCGGCGGTCCGCAACCGGCCGGACCGGGCGCGCTGGGACGCGGCCTGGGCGCTGCTGCTTCGGGCCCTGGAGACCGGCGCACCGGACCTGCTGGTCGTCCCGGCCACCACGCTGGCCTCGCTGCGCCGGGAGGACTGGGACGTGCCGGCGGCGATCGAGCGGCTCACCCCGGCGCTGGCGGTCTCCCGCCGGGCCGACCTCGTCGGCACCGGGCGGGCGCGGGCGGTGGGGCGATGAGCGGCACGGCGGGCGGTGGGGCGATGAGCGCCACGGCGGCCGGTGGGGCGATGAGCGCCACGGCGAGGAGCCTCGTCGGCGGCACAGCGAACGCGCCGTCCGAGCCGCTGGACCTGGAGAAGCTGTACGCCGCCCGGCTGTACGCCGCCCGGGTCCGCCCCTACCTGGCGACGGCGCTGTTCGCCCTCCACCTGGTGGAGTCCCGGCAGGTGCCGACCATGGCCGTGGACCGGTACTGGCGCTGCTACGCCTCGCCGGCCTTCGTCGCCCGCACCCCGGTGGACCAGCTGGCCGGCGTCTGGGTGCACGAGGTCTCGCACCTGCTGCGCGACCACCACGGGCGCGGCGACCGGCTCGCCCGGGAAATCGGCCTGGAGGGCCCGGCCGCCCGGCTGCGGATGAACATCGCCGCCGACTGCGAGATCAACGACGACGTGTACGGCGAGGATCTGACCTGCCCGACCGGCGCCATCAGGCCGGAGATGCTCCAGCTGCCGGAGGGGCTGCTCATGGAGGAGTACGTACGCCGGTACCGCTCCCACCCGGGCCACCTGGAGGCGGCCTGGCTGGAGTGCGGCAGCGGCGCCGACGGCCTGGACCGCCCGTGGGACCTCGGCCCCGACGGCGGTCACGGGCTCACCGCCCAGGAGCGCGACGCGGTGCGCTTCCGGGTCGCCGAGGGCATCCGGGGCCGCCCCGGCACCGCCCCGGCGGGCTGGAAGCGCTGGGCCGAGGAGGCGTTCCACCCGCCGCAGCCGTGGCGGCAGCTGTTGGGCGCGGCGGTGCGCTCGGCGGTGTCCGGCGCGGGAGCGGGCGAGGACTACAGCTACGGCCGCCCCGCCCGCCGCTCGGCCGGGGTGCCGGGCGCGCTGCTGCCGAGCCTGCGGCGGCGCCCGCCCCGGGTCTCGGTGATCATCGACACCTCCGGCTCGGTCTCGGACGACGAACTGGGCAGCGCACTGCTGGAGGTCGCGGCGATCGGCCGGGCCGTCGGCGGCCGCCGCGACCAGGTCACCGTCGTCCCCTGCAACGCGGCCGCCCAGGCCGTCCACCGGCTCTGCCGGGCCGAGGGCATCCCGCTGATCGGCGGGGGCGGCACCGACCTGCGCACCGGCTTCCACGCCGCCCTGCGCGGCCACCCCCGCCCGGACGTGGTGGTGGTCCTGACCGACGGCCAGACCCCGTGGCCCTCCGCCGCCCCGGCCTGCCGCACGGTGGTCGGGCTCTTCCCCAGGCCGATCCGGTACAGCGAGCACCGGGCGGAGTACCGGCCGAGCGCCCCGCCGCAGTGGGCGCGGGTGGTGACCATCGGCTGAGCGAGCGTCCGGCCGCGGCCGCGCGAGGATCGGGCAGATGACGGACATGGGCCTCTGACCAGGGCGGCGACGGAAGGGCACGGCTCGGTGACGAAGACGGCGGTGGCCGGTGCCGAAGGCTTCGAGCCGGACGAGCACGTACGGTTCGCGCGGTACCGCAGGGCCTTCGCGGAGGTGGCGCCCGAGGACGCGGCCGGCCTCGCGGCCCGGGTGCTGGCCGACCCGCAGCGCTCGATGGCGAGCTGCGCGGTCTGCGAGTACCTGGACCGGCGGTCGGCGGAGCTGCCGACGGAACCGGGCTTCCCGGCCTGGCACCGGGAGTTGGCCGACGCCACGGCGGCCGGCCCCTTCGCCGGCCGGCGCCTGCGGGACCGGGCGCTGCTGCGGGCGATCACCCTGGACGAGCCGTGGGAGGAGGAGCGGGTGTCCGAGGCGGACACCTGGCTCTAGGCGCGCCTCGCCGAGGAGTCCCCGGCCCGGCAGGTCCTGGTCCTCCTCGCCGAGCGCGGTCGCACCCGCCGCACCCGCTTCTCCGCACTTCTCTCGATCGGGTGAGCGCTTGGTCGGTTGGGTGGCGAGCGTGCATGACAGGTCCGTCATGTCCGTCTGCGACACTCGCCCGGTGACTACCTCGAACGATGGTGCTCGCGCGGCCCTGCTCCGCCGGGGGTTCGCCCTGGAATACACGACGCTGGCGTGGAACGTGGTGGGCGTCGTGGTCCTCGCCGTGGCCGCGATCTCCGCCCGCTCCGTGGCGCTGGCCGGGTTCGGGCTGGATTCCCTGATCGAGATCGGCGCATCGACCGTGGTGGTGTGGGAGCTGAGCGGCACCGGCGAGGAGCGGCAGCGTCGCGCGCTGCGCCTGATCGGCGTGGGCTTCGCCCTGCTGGCCGTCTACCTGCTGGTGCAGTCCACCTTCGTGCTGGCCACCGGCTTCCACCCGCACCACTCGCCGCTGGGCATCGCGTGGACCGCCATCACCGCCGTGGTCATGTTCACCCTGGCCGCCGGCAAGGCCCGCACCGGCGCCGCCCTGGACAACCCGGTCCTGAAGACCGAAGGCCGGGTCACCCTGATCGACGGACTGCTCGCCGCCGCAGTGCTGGTGGGCCTGGCCCTGAACAGCACGCTCGGCTGGTGGTGGGCCGACCCGCTGGCCGGCTTCGTGCTCGTCTACTACGCGGTCCGCGAGGTGAAGGAGATCTTCTTCGGCGAGCACTGAGCGGTGCCGTCGCCCAGGAGCGGTGCGCGGAGGACGGTTGTCGGCCATGCCGGCCCGGCGCCGCGGCGGCGCGACCGGCACCGGGTTCACCACCGGCCCGCGCCCGTAGTGCGCGTGGAACGTGTGGAAGCCGCCGACCACCGACAGAACGTGGTTGATCGTCGTCGGCGCGTAGCCCGCTGCAACGGTGCGACATCACGGCCTCCCGCCTGCGGCGCCGCCGGTAGCGTCCATCGCCGCCGGAGGGGCCGGCGATGGACGGAGGGACCGGCCGCCGGGCGGAGGGACCGGCGGGCGGCCCCTCCGCCCGGGACGGGCGCTCAGCGGACCATGGCCGCCAGGACGTCGCGCCAGTCCTCGCCCGGTTCGGGGGCGAGGGGGCCGGCCAGGGTGTCCGCCCGGTAGTGCCAGGGGCGGTGGAGTTCCTCCTCGGCGTCCGGGGTGGCGGTGACGGGGCTGTCGGAGCCGAGCAGGCGGACCAGTTCGGTGGTGAAGTCGGCCCAGGAGACGTGTCCGCTCACCGCGTTGACGACCCGGCCGGCGGCGGGGTGATCCGGGGTGAGGCAGGCGGTGAGGGCGCGGGCCAGGGCGGCGGCGTGCACCCAGGAGGCGCCGTACCACGCGTCGGCCGTGGGCACCGCGATCGGCAGGCCGGCCAGGGCGGCCTGGTAGAGCGGGCCGGTGGCGCCCCAGCGGAGCTGGTCGCGCAGACGGTGGTGCGGGCCCCAGACGATCGGGGCGCGGACGGCGGTGGCCTGGCCGCGGCCGGTGGCGGCGGCCTCGAAGAGGATCCGCTCGCAGTCCAGCTTGGCCTGCCCGTACGGGGTGACGGGATCGCCGCTCGGGCCGCCCTCGGCGACCTCGGTGCCCGCCGGCCGGCCGTACGCGTCGATGCTGCTGACGAAGACGAACGGGCCGCCCCGCCAGCCGTCCACCAGGGCGCGCATCGCGGCGAGGTCGGTGGCGTGGTCGGTGAAGGTGCAGGCGGAGTGGATGACGGCGTCCACGCCCTCGACGGCCCGGCGCAGGCTGTCGAGGTCCCCGAGGTCGCCCTCCGCCACCTCGGCGCCGTTCAGCGCGGGCAGGTGCGCGGACTCGGGCCGGACCAGCACCCGGACCGGCCTTCCCTGGGCCATCAGTTCCTGGAGCACGGCCGCGCCGACCCCACCGGTGGCGCCGGTGAGCAGGACGGTGCCGGTGCGGGCGCCGGTGGTCCGCGGGCGGGCGCCGGCCCGGGCGAGGGCGGAGCTGCGCTCGTCGGCGCGGGTGGCGAGCAGGGCGGCGAGGGCGCGCGGGGTGCGCTGTTCCAGGATGTCGAGGCCGGTGAGCGGCAGCCCGGTGCGGGTGCGCAGGCGTTCGGCGAGCTGGACGGCGACCAGGGAGTGGCCGCCGAGGGCGAAGAAGTCGCCGTCGGCGGGCGCGGTGGTGCCGAGGAGTTCGCCGAACGCCTGCCGTACGACGTCCAGCGGGCCTTCCTGCGGCGGAGCCGTGTCGGACGGCGCAGCCCGGTCGGGCAGCGGCGCGGCGCCGGGCAGCCGGGCGCGGTCGGGGGTGCCGTCGGGGTGGCGGGGCAGCCGGTCCACCAGGGTGACGGCGAGCGGCAGTTCGCCGGCCGGGAGGCGTCCGCGCAGGGCGGCCCGCAGGTCGGTCCCGCTCGGGGCGACCGGACCGCGCACCACGGCGTAGGCGAGCGGCGGGCCGTCGGGGTTGTCGACCACGGCCGCCTCGACCACCGCGGGATGGGCCGACAGGGCTTCCACGACCGGGTGTTCGGCGATCGTCAGCCGCTCTCCGGGCAGCTCGGACAGTCGTCGCTCCGGGTCGCCGGCCACGGCGGTGAGCAGCGCCGCGAAGGCGTCGAGCAGCCGGGCGGCGGTGTCCTGGTCCAGCGCGTCCCCGTCGTGCTGCAGCAGGCAGCGCGGCCCCGGGCCGTCCTCCACCAGCAGGGTGAGGCCGAACTTGGCCAGCCCCAGGTCGAGTTCCACGTTCTCGGTCTCGAGGCCGGGCAGCACCAGCGGTTCGACGCCCTGGACGAGGTCGCAGCTGACCGAGAGCAGCGGGGTGCCGTCCGCGCCGCGCGCGGCCGCGCCGAGCCGCTCGACCACCAGGTCGAGGGGCACCTCGTGGTGCTGTTGCGCGTCGAGCAGGGCGGTGCGGACCGCGCCGAGCAGTTCGGCGAACGTCGGGTCTCCGGACGGATCCGCCCGCACGGCGAGGGTGTTGACCGCGAGTCCGACGGTCCGGCGGAACTCGGGGCGCGCGCGGTGGCCGCTGGCGCAGCCGAGGACGAGGTCGTCCTGCCCGGAGGCGGTGTGCAGTGCGGCGAACGCGGCGGCCAGCACGACGGTGAACAGCGTGGCGCCGTGCCGCGCGCCGAGGGCGCGCAGCCGCTCCACCACCGCCGGCTCCAGCGGGGCGGTGTGCAGCACGGCACGGCGCTCGCGGGCGCCGGGCGGGACGGGCCGCAGCAGCGACAGGGGGCGCGCCCCGGACAGCCCGGCCGCGAGGGTGTCGGCGGCGGCCGTCAACTCGGCGTCCCGGGCGCGCTCCTGGCGGGCGTAGTCGGCGTACGAGGGGGCCGGGGCCGGGAGCCGGTCCGGCACGCCGTCGCGCGCGGCGCGGTACAGCTCGGCGAGGTCCTCCGCGACGAACCGCAACGCGCCGCCGTCGATGGCAATGTGATGGATCGTCAGCAGAAACGTGTGGTCCTCGGGCCCGTGCCGCAGGAGCACGGCGCGCAGCACGGGCCCGGTGGCGAGGTCGAACGGCCGGGCGGCCTCGGCGGCGAGCTGCTCCGGCCCGGTGGCGTCCAGCACCGGCAGCGGCACCGGGGTGACCGGGTCGACCTGCTGGTACGGCTGGTCGCCCCGGCGCGGGTAGCGGGTGCGCAGGACGGCGTGCCGCTCGGTCAGGCCGGTGAGCGCGGCGGCGAGGGCCACCTGGTCGAGCGGGCCGCGCAGCCGGGTGGCGACCGGCACGTTGTAGAGGGCACCGCCCTGGCCGAGGTGGTCCATCAGCCACATCCGCTGCTGGGCGTGCGAGAGGGGGGCCTGGTCGCCGGCCGCGACGGGCCGGGCGGGCGTGGCGACGGGCGCGGCGGCGGCGCGGCGGTCGCGGGCGCGGCGCAGCAGGTCGGTCTGGTCGACGGTGCTCATCGGTCGGCTCCCGGGGTGTCGTCGGCGGCCAGCAGGGCGCGTTCCAGCAGCTCGGCCTGGGCGGCGACGGTCGGATGGGCGAGGAAGTCGGCGAGCGACAGCT
This sequence comes from Kitasatospora sp. NPDC096204, assembly GCF_044763205.1. NCBI lineage: Bacteria > Bacillati > Actinomycetota > Actinomycetes > Kitasatosporales > Streptomycetaceae > Kitasatospora > Kitasatospora sp. NPDC096204. Next base: position 124,792 of record NZ_JBIWFT010000026.1, on the reverse strand, counting down.
CGACCCCGAGGTCCTCGCGCAGGTCGTCCACCACCCACATGGCGAGCAGCGAGTGCCCGCCCTCGGCGAGGAAGTCGGCGGCCGGGTCGGTGATCGGGCGTTCCAGGGCCCGGCTCCACGCCTCGGCGACGACCTGCTGGATCGGGCCGAGTTCGGCCTCGGCGGACGGCTGCGCCTCGGCCGGACCGTCGGCGGCCAGTGCCCGCCGGTCCACCTTTCCGCTGCCGGTCAGCGGCAGCGCGGCGAGCACCGTCCAGGCGGTGGGCACCAGGTGGGCGGGCAGGTGCTCGGCGAGGCGGGCGCGCAGCGTCTCGACGGCCGGGCGGGCGCCGTCGGCGAGCACCAGGCAGGCGGTGAGCGCGGCGTCGGCCTGCCCGGCCCGGCGGACGACGACGGCCGCCTCGGCGACCTCGGGCAGCTGGAGCAGCGCGTGCTCGACCTCGCCGGGTTCGATCCGGAAGCCACGCACCTTGACCTGGTCGTCGGTGCGCCCGTGGTACTCCAGGGAGCCGTCCGGCAGTCGGCGGACCCGGTCGCCGCTGCGGTAGGCGCGTCCGACGCCCGGCAGTTCGCGGAAGCGCTCGGCGGTCAGCTCCGGCCGGTCGAGGTAGCCGAGGGCCAGCCGGTCGCCGGCGATCCACAGCTCGCCGACGGCGCCCGGCGCCACCGGCGCGAGCCGCTCGTCCAGGACGTGGGCGCGGGCGCCGCCGAAGGTCCGGCCGATCGGGACGGAGCCGGCGCAGTCGGCCCGGGTGATCCAGTGCAGGGTGGTGAAGGTGGTGGCCTCGGTCGGCCCGTACCCGTTGACCAGTTCGAGCCAGGGGAAGGCCCGCAGCACCGCGCCCGCGTGCTCGGCGGAGATCGCCTCGCCGCCGACGACCACGGTACGCAGCACGCCGAAGACCCGGGACCGCCGGGCGGCCAGGTGGTGGAAGAGCGCGGTGGTGAGGAAGACGGCGGTGACGCCGAAGCGCTCGACGTCGCGGACGAGGTCCTCGGCGCTGGGCCGCTCGGTCGGGGAGACGGCCACGGCGGCGCCGCGGGCCAGCGGGGTCCACAGCTCGAAGGTGGCGGCGTCGAAGGAGACGGTGGAGTGGAGGAGCATCCGGTCGCGCGGACCGAGGGCGACGGTGTCCTCGGCGGTGACCAGGTCGGTGACGGCGCCGTGCGGGACGAGGACGCCCTTGGGGCGGCCGGTGGAGCCGGAGGTGTAGTAGAGGAGGGCGGGCGCGGCCGGGTCGGCGGCGTCGGGTGCCGTGCCGTCGGTGGCCTCGGTGCCGCGCTCGGTCAGCACGAGGGTGCGCTCCTCGGGGAGCCCGGCCTCGGCGAGCAGGGCCTTGTCTCCGAGGACGAGCCGGACGTCCGCGTCGGCGGTCATCTCGGCGATCCGGGGGCGCGGGTAGGAGGGGTCGATCGGGACGACGAGCGCGCCGGCCCGCCAGACGGCGAGCTGGGCGACGACGAGCCGGGTCGAGTGGGCGCACAGCAGGCCGACGGCGCTGCCGGGGCCGATCCCCCGGGCGGCCAGGACGGCGGCCAACCGGCCTGCGGCGTCGACGAGTTCGCGGTAGGTCAGGACGGTGGAGCCGTCGGTCACGGCGAGCGCGTCGGGCCGGAGGTCGGCCTGCCGGGCGATCAGTGCGGGCACCGGCAGCGCGGGCAGGGCCTCGGCGCTCGAACCGAACGGGTTCGCGGGGGTCGCGGCGGTCAGGGCGGCGGAGGCCGGGGCTGCGGCGGGCGAGGTCGCGGAGGCCGGGGCTGCGGCGGGCGAGGTCGCGGAGGTCATGGTGGTGGTTCCCTTCCGGGCGCCCCGGCCGGGTGGGCCGGGGCGCCTCGCTGAGGAGGTTCGGGCGGGGTCAGGCGGTCGTGGTCAGCTCGGCCACCCGCTCCTCGACCAGTCGGGCGACGGCCCGCAGGTCCGGCTGGCGCAGCACCAGGGGGGCGCGCAGCCGGACGCCGTACTCGCTCTCCAGGGCCTCCAGCAGTCTCGCCGCGGCGAGCGAGTTGCCGCCCGCGGCCAGGAAGTTGTCCTCCGGCCCGAGGTCGCCGCGGCCGATCAGCTCGCGGCAGAGCTTGAGCACGGTGCGCTCGACCGGGGTGTTCCCCTCCTCGCTCGGGGCCGTCTCGTCCCGGCCGGCCGCCGGCGCGTCGGCCAGCAGGGCCTGGCGGTCCACCTTGCCGTTGGCGTCCAGCGGGAAGCGCTCCACCAGCCGGACGGCGGAGGGCACGGCCTGCTCGGGCAGCCAGGGGCGGACGGAGTCGAGCAGCGCCGCGGGGTCGGCACCGTCCTCGGCCTGGACGAAGGCGAGCAGCCGCGCCCCGCCGGTCGGCGCCTGCTCGGCGGCGACGACCGCCCGCCGCACCCGCGGGTCGCGTTCGAAGGCGGCCTCGACCTCGGCGGGTTCGATCCGTACGCCGCTGACCTTGACCTGGTCGTCCAGGCGGCCGTGGAACTCCAGCACGCCGTCCGGTCGCATGACCACCCGGTCGCCGGTGCGGTAGACCCGGTCGGTGCCGACCACACCGGCGGGCGCGTCGACGAAGCGGCGGGCGGTCAGCTCGGGGTCGAGGTACCCGGCGGCCAGGCCGCGGCCGCCGATCCGCAGCTCGCCGGCCGTGCCGCGCGGCACCGGCCGGCCGTCCTCGTCGGTGACCAGGACGACGGCGCCGTCGATCGGCAGGCCGATCGGCGGGGCGCCGGCGCCGTGGTCGCCGCCGGGGGCCATGGTGTGGGTGGTGGTGGTGACGGTGGCCTCGGCGGGGCCGTAGGCGTTGTGGACGGTCGCGGTGACGTCCGGCCCGGGGGCCAGGCGCAGCCGGTCGCCGCCGATCACCAGGTGGCGCAGCGCCAGGCCGGCGGGCCAGGGCCGGCCGAGGACGGGCTCGGCCAGCGGGGTGGGCAGGATGGACGCGGTGACGCCGGCCTCGCGCCACCAGTCGGTGAGCGCGCCGGTGTCCCAGCGGACCGCCTCGGGGGCGACGACCAGGGCCGCGCCGGAGGTGAGGCCGGCCCACAGCTCCTGCACGTGCGGGTCGAAGGCGACACCGATCAGCAGGCTGTGCCGCTCCCCGGGGCCGAGGCCGGTCAGCCCGCGGTACCACTGGAGCAGCGCGCCGAGCGCGGGCTCGGTGACGGCGACGGCCTTCGGGGTTCCGGTGGAGCCGGAGGTGAGCACCGCGTAGTGGGTGCCGACCGGGACGCGTACCTGCTCGCCGGGGTTCAGGGCGGCCACCACGCCGGGGGTGGGCAGGTCCAGCGGCAGCCGCTCGCCGCCGGGCGGCAGCAGCTCCGGCTCGCCGACCAGGCAGGCCGGTCGGAGCTGCTCGGCGACGGCGCGAAGCCGGCGCTCGCCGGGGCGCGGGCCGAGCGGCAGGTGGACGGCGCCAAGCTTGGCGGCGGCCAGGGTGACGGCGACCAGCGAGACCGAGTGGCCGAGGCAGACGCCGAGCAGGTCGCCCGGGCCGACCCGGCCGCGCAGCGCCTCGGCCACGGTGTCGGCGAGGCGGTCGAGTTCGGCGTAGCTGTGGACCTGATCGCCGTCGATCAGGGCGGGGGCGTCGGGGGTGCGGTGCACCCAGGTGGTGAACAGGTCGAGCACCGCGCCGTCCTGGTGCGGACGGCCGTAGGCGATGCTCGGGGCCTCGGTGCTCGGGGCCTCGGTGGTGTCAGGGTGTTCCATCATCATCTCCAGGAAGGTGGCGGACGTTGGGTGACGAACCGTCAGTTCAGGCCCATGGAGCGGGCGATGATCACCTTCTGGACCTCCGAGGTCCCCTCGATGATCGTGGTCATCCGGACGTAGCGATACAGGAACTCCAGCGGGTGCCCGCGCACCCAGCCGGTGGCCCCGTGCACCTGGAGCGAGCGGTCCACCGCGCGCACGGCGGTCTCGGAGGCGGTGAGCTTGGCGAGCGCCGCGTTCTCGGGCGACTCGGTGCCCTCGTCGACCAGCCGGGCGCAGGCGAGGGTGAGCAGCTTGGAGGCCTCGACCTCGGCCCGGGTGGCCACCAGGTGCTCCTGGACGTGCTGGTACTCGCCGATCACCCGGCCGAACGCGCGCCGGTCCCTGGCGTACTCGACGCCGATCCGCAGCGCGTGCTCGGCGATGCCGTTGCACATCGCGGCGACCACCAGCCGGCCGCGCGAGAGGCTGTCGATGGCGAGGGCGGTGGCCGCGCCGACGCCTTCCTCGCCGCCGATGACGGCCTCCGGGCCGACGGTGACCCCGTCCAGCAGCAGCTCGGACAGCGGCTCGCCGGACATGCCCTCGTACCGCTGGCCGAGCCGCAGTCCTGGCTGGTCCATCGGCAGCACGAAGGCGGTGGCACCGCCCGTGGGCCCGGCGCCGTCCCCGAGGTCGGTGGCGGCGACGACCAGCGCGATCCCGGCGTGCTCGGCGTTGCTGACGAAGGTCTTGCGGCCGTTGAGCACCCAGCCGTCGCCGGTGCGCACGGCGGTGGTGGCGAGGCGGAACGCGTCGGAGCCGGCGTTCGGCTCGGTGAGGGCGAGGCAGCGGGTCTGCTCGCCGCGCACCAGCGGGACCAGGTGGCGCTCGACCTGCTCGGGGGTGCCGTGCCGCAGCAGCGGGCTGGGCCCGTCGGCGCCGGCCAGCGCGTACGGGGCGAGCACGCAGCCGCTGCGCCCGGCGGCGTGGTGCAGCAGGACGACGGCGGTGAACGGCATGCCGGCGCCACCGAGTTCCTCGGGGTAGTCGCCCGCGTAGAAGCCGAGGGCGGCGGAGCGCTTGCGGACGTAGGTCCGCAGGTCTGCCGGGACCTGGTCGGCGGTCTCGGGCAACTCGGCGGCCAGCGGGACGAGTTCGCGGCGCACGAAGCTCTCGAAGGCCTCGACGAGTTCGCGGTGGCCGTCTTCCAGGACGGCGGAGGGGGAGCTCACTTGGCACCTCCGGTGAGGGCCTTGGCCTGGTCGGCCAGCACGGCGTGGCGGAACAGGGTGCGCAGCGGCGGGCGGCTGCCGAGGTGCGGCTCCAGCTGGGCGGCGAGCTGGGCGGCGAGCAGCGAGTGGCCGCCGACCTCGAAGAAGTGCGAGTCCGCGGTGAAGCGGTCGTGGCCGAGCACCTCGCGCCAGGCGGCGGCGATCAGCCGCTGGCCGGGGTCGGTGAACTCGCTCGGCGTGCTCTCCCCCGCCTCGGGGGCCTCCTGGGCCTCGTCCGCCAGTCGGGCGAGGGCGGCCCGGTCGGGCTTGCCGCCGGGCAGGGTCGGCATCGTGGCGACGGCCGTCCAGCTCGCCGGGACGAGTCCGCCGGGCAGTCGGCGGGCGAGTGCCTCGTGCAGGGCGGCCTGGTCGGGGCGGTCGGAGCCCTCCAGGAAGCCGAGCAGACGGGGGCCGGTCCGCGGGTCGGTGTGCAGCAGCACCGCGCAGGAGCGGCCGCCGAGTTCGGCGGAGGCGGCGGCCTCGATCTCCTCCAGCTCGATCCGGTGGCCGCGCAGCTTGACCTGGTTGTCGGCGCGGCCGAGGAAGCGCAGCCGGCCGTCCAGGTCGCGGAAGCCTCGGTCGCCGGTGCGGTAGACGCGGGCGTCGCCGAGCGCGGGGACGGTCACGAAGCGGGCCGCGGTCGGCTCCGGCAGGCCCAGGTAGCCGTCGGCCACCATGGCGCCGCCGACGGCGAGTTCGCCGACGCAGCCGGGGGCGAGCGGGCGCAGGGTGTCGTCCAGGACGTGGACCAGCACGCCGCCGAGTTCGGTGCCGAGCGGGATCTCGCCGTCCTCGGCGACGTCGGCGGCGGTGACCTCGTACACGGTGGAGGTGACGGTGGCCTCGGTGACGCCGTAGGCGTTCAGCACGGTGGTGGCCTCGGTCAGGCCGGAAAGGGCCCGGGCGGGCAGCCGCTCGCCGCCGAGCACCAGCAGCCGGGGGGTCCAGCGGCCGTCGCCCAGCGCCTCGCGCAGGTCCTCGCGGACGGCGAGCAGGTAGCTGGTCGGCAGGTTGGCGACGGTGACGCCGCGGGCGGCCAGCACGGCCACCAGCTCGGGGCCGGTGGGCACCTCGCGCTGCGGCACGACGAGGGCGGCGCCGGCCGCGAGGGCGGGCAGCACCTCCTCCAGGGCCACGTCGAAGGACGGCCGGGCGAACAGCAGCACCCGGTCGGCGGAGGTGAGTCCGTAGCGGTCGACGATCGCGGCGACGTACCCGGCGAGGGCCTCGCGGCCGACCTGGACGGGCTTGGGCACGCCGGTGGAGCCGGAGGTGTGGATCAGGTAGGCGGCGCCGTCCAGGACGGCGGCGGGCTCGGCCTTCGGGAAGGCCGGGCCGTCCAGCAGCGCCGGGGTGAAGCCCTCGGCGGGCAGCGAGAGCGCGCTCTGCCGGGTGGCCAGGACGAGTGCCGGGTTCAGCCGCTCCAGCAGCAGGCCGAGCCGGGCGGCCGGGTCCTCGGTGGACAGCGGCGCGTAGACGGCGCCGTGGCGCAGGCAGGCGAGCAGGGCGACCACGCTGTCGGCGCCGCGCGGCAGCACGGCGGCCACCGGCTGGCCGGCCGCGACCCCGGCGGCGCGCAGCCGCTCGACCAGCTCGGCGACCCTGCGGTCGAGTTCGCCGTAGCTGATCCGCTCGGTGCCGGCCATCAGGGCGAGCGAGGCCGGGTCGTGGGCGGCGGCCGGGTCGAGGGCGGCCAGGGCGATCGGGGCGACCGGGGTGGCCTGCGCGGCCCCGGGCGCGGGGGCCAGGTCGGCGATCGGCACCTGCGGGCGGTCCAGGTAGCAGCGCAGCAGCTCCAGCAGACGCTCGGAGAGCAGCACCGCGTCGGACTCGCGGAACAGGTCGGCGTCGTAGTCCCAGACCAGGGTCATCCCGGCGGCGCCGTGCTTCTCACCGACCACCCGGCGGTCGTCGGGCAGCAGCACCAGGTCGAGGTCGAAGCGGGTGGTGCCGGTGTTGAAGCCCTCGTACAGCGAGACCTCCAGGCCGGGCGCCTGGACGTCGGGCAGGGCCGCGTCGTGCGCGCTGAACATCACGTTGAACAGCGGGTTGTCGGCGCCGGTGGTGTGCAGTCCGAGCCGGCGGGTCAGCTCCTGGACCGGAAGGTCCTGGTACGGCAGCGCGCGCAGCAGGACGTCGGTCACCTCGTCGACGGCCTCGGTGCCGGGGGCCGTCGGGTCCAGCCGCAGGCGCAGCGGGACGGTGTTGACGAACATGCCGACGGTGCCCTCGAAGCCCTCCGGGCGGTTGCCGACGGCGGTGCCGATCACCAGCTCGCGGTGGCCGCTGTGCCGGCGCAGCAGTTCGGCGAACAGGGCGAGCAGGGTGCTGAACGGGGTGTGGCCGTCCCCCTTGCTGCGCTCGCGCAGCCGCTCGGCCAGGTCGGCGCCGATCGACTGGCGCAACTGGCCGCCGCGGTGGCGCCGTTCGGCGCGTGGCCGGGCCAGCCCGGGCAGCGTGACCTCGCGCGGCGCGTCGGCCAGTTCCCTGGTCCAGAAGTCGAGTCCGCGGTCCCGGGGGAGGTCGGCGGCGGCGCGGGCGTGGTCCTCGTACGAGGGGGCGACGGGCAGCTCGTACGGCTCGCCGAGGACGGTGGCGCGGTAGACGGTGAACAGGTCGCGCAGCAGGATCGCGAAGGAGTGGCCGTCGTGGACGAGGTGGTGCTCGACGTGGATCAGCCGGTGGTGGTCCTCGGCGAGCCGGACCAGGTGCCAGCGCAGCACCGGTGCTCGCCCGGTGTCCAGCGGTTCCTCGGCCTCGGCGGCGAGCAGCCGGCGGAAGGCGGCCTCCGGGTCCTGCTCGGCGCTGAAGTCGCTCTGGCGCAGCTCCGGTTCACAGTTCCCGGCGACCCGCTGGCCGGGCAGCCCCTCCGGGCTGGGCACCAACTCCAGCCGCAGGCCGGGGTGGTGGGCCAGCACGGCGGCGAGGCCGGTGTGCAGCGCGTCCCGGTCGAGGGTGCCCCACAGGTCGAGGACAGCGGTGAAGTTGTAGGCGCGGCTGCCCGGCAGCATCTGTTCGTGCAGCCAGACGATCTCTTGCGACGGCGTGAGTGCGAACATGGTCGATTCCCTTGTGTGGTGGGCGTGTCGGCACTGCTGTGGCCGGAAGCGGGCGTGGGGTGTTCCCGCGCCGGCCGGTGGGCCGGGCCGCACCGGGGTGAGGTGCGGCCCGGGGCCCGGGGGTCCCGTCCGGCGGCGTGCGGGACGCGCGCGGGCGGGCGTGGTGGATCCGATGTGGTGGATCCGGTGTGGGAGTTCGGGGCCCGCGGGGTGGGCCGGCAGCCTGGGGCGTGCGGGCGCGGGCGTAGGAGGCGGGCTGGTTCGGAACGGGTGGGTTCGGAGGGCGGGGAGTGTTAGGAGGGCGGGGCGTGTTCGGAGGGCGGGGTGTGTTCGGGCGGGCCCGCTCAGGCCTGCGGGACCGGGGCCGGCCGGGCGTGCAGGTGGTGCCGCAGCACGGCGAGCAGTTCACCGAAGGCCGCGTGGGCGTCGGCCTCGGAGAAGCGGTCGCGGTCCCAGGCCAGCCGGATCAGCAGGTCGTCGCCGTTCGAGGCGGAGACGGCCAGTGGCGCGGCGAGCGGGCGCCCCTCCAGGTGGATCTCCCGGCCCGCGGCGCCGCCGAGCACCAACGGCGGGCGGCGGTGCGTGTCCTCCATGGTGAGCAGGGCGTCCAGGGCGCCCGACCACGGGGCCCCGGCGGTGCGGGCGGCGCGGACCACCTCGTCGAAGGGGGTGCCGGCATGGTCCAGGTCGTCCCACCATGCGTCCGCGAGGGCGTCCAGGTCCGTGGACCGCTCCGAAGTCGCCGGGTGCACCAGGGTGTTGAGGAAGCAGCCGAGCACGGTGGGCGCGCCCACCGGTCGGCCGCCCCACGGGTAGCCGAGTGCGAGCCGCCCTCCCCCTGCCTCCTCCCGGCCGGCCCCCGCCGCCCGGTGTGCCCGGTGCAGGGCCGAGCCGACCGCGTCCAGCAACGCCGGGAAGACGGCGCCGCGGGCGGCGCCCTCGGCGGCGGGCAGCCGCTCGGTGAGCATGCCGGTGGACGTGGCGGCGCTGCCGCCCGCCCCGGTCAGGCCGCCCAGCCGCCGGCCCCAGTGGGCCTGCGCGGCGGGGCCGCCGGCGGCGTCCTCGGCGGCGAGCTGCAGCTCGACGGCCTGCCGGAAGTCGGCCAGCGCCTGGGGGGCGGGCCCGTCGGCCGGCGACTCGTCCTGCTCGTAGGCGGCGCTGAGCTCGGCGGTGAGCACGCCGAGCGACTGCTCGTCGCAGGCGGCGTGGTCGAGTGCGAGGGCGAGCAGTTCCTCGTCCCCGTCCGGATCCGCGGCGACCAGCAGCCGCAGCGCGGGTCCGTCGGCGGGCCAGTCCAGCAGGGCCTCGCGCAGCGCGGCGCGGGCGGTGCCGCCGGGGGCGACGGCGATCCGGGCGGCCTCGGCCGAGGGGCCGCCGGTGCGCAGCACGGGTGTGCCGCGCACGGTCGCGAAGCCGCCGCACAGCGCCGGGTGGTGGGCGGCCACCGCGGCCGCGGCGCGGGCCAGTCGGTCCAGGTCGAGGGTGCCGCGCGGGTAGGCGAACAGCAGCGGGACGATGTCGGTGCGGCTCTGCGGCGCGAGCCGGCGGGTGATCAGGAAGCGCCGCTGGGCGCCGGTCAGCGGGAGCAGCTCCACCGGGGATTCGGCGGCGGCGGAGCGGTACCGGGCGAGGTAGGCGGCGGTGATGCTGGCGTGCACGGGAACGGTCTCCGGTTTCCGGTCGCGGCTCGGGTCGGGACGGGGATCGGCCGGGGGGGTCGGCAGGGAGTCGGCCAGGGGGGATCGGCGGGGAGTCGGCAGGGGAAGTCGGCCGGGAGGTTCGGCGGGGATTCGGCCGGGGCCGTGGCCAGGTCCGGGTGGGTACGGGCGGGCCGACGGTCAGGGCGTGCTGGGGCTCACGGCACTCTCCTCGTCGGTGGCGCCCTCGGTGGCGCCGTCGGTGGCGCCCTCGGTGGCGTCGTTGCCCGAGGCCTGGCCGCCCGTACGGTCGGGGCCCGGCAGCTCGCGCATCCGGCGCAGCGGCGAGAGCAGCAGCGGCAGCGGCACCAGCAGGAAGCCCACGGCGCAGAGCCAGAGCGCGGTGCGCGGCCCGGCCGCGTCGGCGACCACGCCGCCGACCAGGGCGCCGATCGGCAGGGTGCCCCACACCAGGAAGCGCATGGTGGCGTTCATCCGGCCGAGCAGCTCCGGCGGGCAGACGCTCTGGCGGAAGCTCACCTGGGCGACGTTGTAGGCCACCGCGCCGAACAGCACCACCCCGGAGGCCAGACCGAAGAGCACCACGCCCGCGCCGCTGCCGGACAGCGGCCACAGCAGCGCGAACGGCGCCGTCACCACGGTGGACACCCAGATCAGCCGGGCCTGCCCGATCCACCGGGCGAGCCGCCCGGCGCACAGCGCGCCGGCCAGTCCGCCGACGGCGGAGACCGACAGCAGTACGCCGATGGCGCCCGGCGACAGGTCGAGCACCCGCACCCAGAACACCGTCTGCACGGCGGTCAGCACCGCGGAGAACAGGTTGGACGTGGCGGTGGCGGTCGCGATCGCCCGCAGCAGCGGGTGGCCGAGCACGAAGCGCACGCCCTCCCCGACCTCGGCGCGCAGCGAGCGCCCCGGCGCGGGTTCCGGTCGCGGCTCCTCGGCCTTGATCCGGACGAGCAGCAGCGCGGAGGCCAGGTAACCGCAGGCGTCGGCCACGATGGCGAGCGGCGCCCCGAGCAGCTGGACCAGTCCGCCGCCGAGGCCCGGCCCGGCGATCTGCGCCGAGGAGCGGACCGTCTCCAGCGCCCCGTTGCCACCGACCAGTTGCTCGCGCGGCAGGACGGCGGGCAGGAAGGACTGGTGGGCGACGTCGAAGAACACCGTCGCCACCCCGGTGACCAGCGCCACCACGTAGAGCTGCGGCATGGTCAGCACCCCGAACGCGGCGGCCGGCGGGATCGACCCCACGGCCAGGCAGCGCACCACGTCGGCCCGGATCAGCACCGGCAGCTTGCGCATCCGGTCCAGCCAGGCGCCTGCCGGGAGTCCGACGAGCAGGAAGGCGGCGGTCTCGGCGGCGGTCAGCAGGCCGACCTGGAACGGCGTGGCATCGAGCACCATCACCGCCACCAACGGAAGGGCGACCAGGGTGACCTGGCTGCCCGTCTGGGCCGCCGCGGCTCCGGTCAACAGGAGCCGGAAATCGCGGTGGCCGAGCAGACGGGCCTGGCGGGAGCTGGGCTTCTCGTTCATCGGTGCGACTCTCGGTCACCCCTTCGACACGGGGCAAGCACCAGGTTCGTTTCCGGACGGACCACAGGTCGGCCGAATCCCGCCACTCCCCCGGCCGGCCCTCGCGCGCTCCTTACGGCGGCCTCATGTGCCGCCGCGCCGCCCGCGGTGCCCGTCGGCCTTGGCGGCACCGGCCGACGGGCACCTCGATCACCTCCGGGCCCGTCCGTCCATTTCCCTGTCCGATATTCGGACACAAGTTTTCCAGCCACCGGACGGCGGCCCTCAACTTGGCCGGATTCCGTGGAGTGAAGCCCCACCGACACCTCATCGTGATAGCGGCGTGACCGAAGCGAGCCGTAGAAGGGGATCACCGGGCGGGTACGGGCCGCCCCCGAAGCGGGCCGGGGCCGGGCAGCCGCGCGCTTCGGCTACCCGTCCGTCTCGGCCCGCGCCTGCTCCCGCCTCCGTGCCGGTGCCGGCTCCTGTTCCGACGCCCGCGCCGCCCGGTGGGTGATCGCCAGCACCGCCATGTCGTCGCCCCTGGGCCCGCCGGTCCACCGCCCGACGTCCGCCACCAGCGCGTCCAGCACCTCGCCCGGCCCGGCGAACGGCCCCAGCGGCGCCAGTCCGACCACCGGGTCGTAGAACTCCCCCGCCGCGTCCCGGGCCTCGGTGACCCCGTCGGTCACCAGCAGCAGCGTGCACCCGGCCGGAAACGGCCGGCTCTCCGGCGCCGGACGCGCCCCGCCCAGCCCGCCCATCCCCAGCGGCAGCCCCGGGTCCGCCGCGTCCAGCCGGCGCACCGGCGGGGCGGCCCCGTCCGTCGGGTACGGGCCCAGCAGGTACGGGCCGGGGTGCCCGCAGTCGAGTGTGCGCACGCTCTCCTCCCCCGGTGGGAACTCGACCAGCAGGGCGGTGATGAACCCCTCCAGCCGCACCTCCTCGCTCATCCGCTCGCTCTCCCGCAGCAGCGAGTCCTCCAGCGCGTCGGCGAGCGCGGACAGGTCCGGCAGCCGGTGGGAGTCCTCCCGGAATGCGCCCAGCAGCACCGAGACCGCCCCGACCGCGTGCAGCCCCTTGCCCCGCACGTCGGCGATCAGCCCGCGCACGCCGTACGGGGTGGCCTGCAGCGCGTACGCGTCCCCGCCGATCAGCGCCTCGTCCTGGGCGGCGCGGTAGCAGGCCGCGACCGACAGTCGCCCCACCCGCGCCGGCGGCTCCGGCAGCACGGCCCGCTGCGCCGCCTCGGCCACCGACCGCACCCGCGCCAACCGCCGGCCGTGCCGGGCCACCACGCGGTTCACCCAGATCCCGAGCAGCGCCGCGAACGCCGTGTTCGCCAGCTCCAGGTAGCCGGCGCCGGTCCCGAGCAACCCGTCCTGGGTGGACAGCACCAGGATGCCCAGCACGTTGGCCGCCCCCACCGCGACGGTGTCCCACAGCGCCAGCAGCGCCCCCGCCAGCACGGCCGCCGCGGCGAGCAGCGGGTCGCCCCAGTAGTCGGTCGGATCCAGCGCGTTCCACACCAGCCCGCCGACGGTCAGCAACCACGGCGCGACCCGCACGTACGGCGGCCACTGCACGGACCTCGGGGCCATCGGCGACCTGGCTTCCGTCTCACCACCATCCGGAAGGACTTCTTCCGATCGTAGTCACGGCCGCCCGAAACCCGCAGGACGGCCGCCCCGGCCCCGCTCCAGGGTCTCTCCTCGAACAGGCCGCGGAGGGGGCAGGCGGGCAGGGTGTCGAGGTAGAGGCCGAATTCCAGGCGTCCCTCATGGTTGCCGCCGGGTGGCCCGCGTTGGCCCCGGCGACTCGTCAGCGGTGAGCCGTCAGGAGCCTGCGCTGCTGGAGTGGTTCAGGTCCACGCGGGCCCGCAGGAACTCGAGATACTTGGGGTCGTCCTCTTCGAGGATTTCGGGTCCGCCACCCATATAGGCCCTGATCAGCTCATCCGCAGCTCGGTCGTGGTCGCCCAGCTCGAAGGTGGTCTGGCCCAATCGAAGGTGGATGTATGGATTGCCGAGTCCGTCAGGGCACTGAGCGGCATTGTGGAAACACTTGTAGGCCTTGTCGTGAACACCGCGTCGGAAGTGCACGTCTCCGATCGCGACGTAGATCCAGGTCGAGGCCGCCCAGCCACGGGGGTCGCCCGGCAGCAGCCGGAGGGCTTCGATGTAGCGCAGCACGGCCTCGTCGAGCTCTCCCATTCCGACCAGGGCATCACCCTCCTGACACAGGTCGGTGATCTCGGCATGGACCTCATCGGGCAGTTGCATGGCCGTCCCTGTCATGGCTCGGAGCTTCGTGCGATCGGGATTCCGCGAAGCCTAGGTGATGCCGGTCGGCCGGTTTCGTTGAGGGGCGTTGGTCGGATGGCCGGTGCGGTGAGGTAGAGGTCACCCGCGCAGTCGAGGGCTCCTTCCGGAGAGCCGGCGGGTAGCCCGCTGGGCAGGGCGTTGTCCTGGTAGCTGTCGTTGTCGACCAGGTGGAGGGCGAAGCCCCAGGTGTGCAGCACGCCGGTGAACGATCCGGTTCCCCGAGGAGGACCCGATGTCCGTCTTCGCCACCTGGCTGCACCTCGGCGACGACAGCCACGGCAACGCGCCCGCCCCGAGGGTCCGTCCACCAGGGCTCACACGTCAGCCCCGCCGACGACGGCCCCCGCGGGGGCCGTCGGCTGGAGCTCAGCGTGATCCCCAACCACTGCCATCCCGACGTGCGGTTCAGCGGCCTTCCGGAACCCCCAGGGCGGTCGGCCCGTCCCGGTGGAATACCTCCGGCTCGGCCTCGGCCGGCCACCGGAGGACGGCTCGCAGGGCCCGGGCTCCGCGGCGACGGTGATCCTGGACCGCGCCCAGGCCGAGCTGTCGCACGCCACCCGCACCGAGTGGCCGCGGACCCGGCACAGGTGAGGGCGAGCGCTCACCCTCCGGCGACGAACCGGCCCGCGCCGGGCCCCGCCAGCAGGCCCTCCGGGACCCGCCGTCCGTAGGCCACCAGCAGCAGGTGCTCCGCCCTCCCCTCCACGGCCAGCGGGCCCTCACCGTGCGACCAGCCGGTGTCCGTCGCCACCAGTCGGACGCCGTCCAGCCGGGCCCCGAAGAACCGCAGGCCGCGTGGGGTGAGGGCGGACAGCAGGGCAGCCGCCCTGGGCAGCGGGAGGCGGGCGGGCAGGCCGAGCGCCACGGTGATGTCGAGCCCGTGGACGGCGTCGTGGGCGAGGGCCGCGATCCGGCCGCCGACGGGCGGACGCCAGGGGTGGTCGGCGTGGTCGGCCAGGGCGGCGGCGAGTTCGCGCTCGCTCATGGCGGCCGCGTCGCGGCGGGCGATCCGGTCGGCCATGCGGTGCAGGTTGCCGCCGGAGCGGGCGAGTTCGACGGCCGTGCGCGCCGTCGAGTACCGGAAGCCGGTACTCATGTGCGCCGCCACCTCGCGGACCCGCCAACCCGCGCACAGCGAGGGCGAGTTCCACTGATCGGGGGTGAAGGCGGCGAACACCCGGGCGAGTTCGCGGCGCTCGGCCGCGATCTGCTCGCGGATCCAGTGGAGCTGCCCGGTGTCCTCGTTGCGCGGCACGGTTTCCATGCGTCCAGCCTGCGGCCGGAACCGTAGGCCCGTCCAAGAACGGGAAGTTCTGGCACTTATGATCGGGAGTCATGGAACTGCGGCAGCTCCAGTACTTCGTCACCGTCGCCCAGCACGGCAGCTTCACCCGGGCCGCGCAGCTGCTGCACCTGACCCAGCCCGGGGTGAGCTCCCAGATCCGGCAGCTGGAGCGGGAGCTGGGCCACCGGCTGCTCGACCGCTCGGGCCGCACCGTGCGGCTCACCCCGGTCGGCGAGGCGGTGCTGCCGCACGCCCGGGCGGCGCTCGCCTCCGCGGCGGCTGCCCACCGCGCGGCCCAGGAGTTCGGCGGGCTGCGGCGCGGGCACGTTCGACTGGGCATGGTCGCCGGGGCGGCCCTGACCCCACCGTCCGAGCTGGGGACCTTCCCCGGGCTCGCCACCACGCTCGCGGCGTTCCGCCAGGAACACCCCGGCATCGACTTCTCGCTCGCCGAGGACACCACCGCGCGGATGCTCACCGCCCTGCGCGAGGGCCGGCTGGACCTCGCCGTCGTCGGCCTGCCCACCCCCGCGAGCGGGCGGGAGGGCGACGACGGCTGGTCGGCGCTGACCGGGCTCGCTCTGCACACGGTGCTGGAGATCCCGCTGGTCGCGGCCTGTGCGGTGGGGCACCCGCTCGTAGGGGGCCGGAGCCCTGGTCCTGCTTCTGACCCTGTCCCTGCCCCTGGCCCTGGTCCTGCCGCTGTCCCTGGTCCTGCTCCTGACCCTGCTCCTGGTCCTGTCAACGCCTCGGGCACGGCATCGGGCCCCGGCCCCGCCGACGGCCCCGCCGCCCCCGCGCCCGGCTGGCGGGCGCTGCCGGTCGCCGCGCTCGCCGGGCACGCCCTGCTGAGCACCCCGCGCGGCACCGGCCTGCGCACCGCGCTGGAGAGCGCCCTGGCCGAGGCCGGTGTCGAACCGGCGGTCGGCATCGAGGCGGCCGCGCCACCACAGTTGGCCGAGCTCGCCGCGCACGGCCTGGGGGTGGCCGTCCTCCCGGACCCGGGCCCGGTGCCGGGGCTGCGGGTGCGCCCGCTGACCGACCCCGTCCCCCGGGTCCGGATCGCGCTGGCCTGGTCGACCGGGCAGCCCGCCTCGCCGCCGACCGCCGCCCTGGTGGCCCACCTGCGGCAGGCCTACCCCGGGCCCGCCGCCGCTCAGCCTCCGGCCGGCACCGCCGATCCGCCGGTGACGGGCAGCACCGCCGCGCCGTCGGCGACGTGCAGCAGCGCGTCCGCGCCGTCGAGCACCTGCCGGTCGAGCGGGAAGTAGCCCTGCCGCGGAACGGTGTCGGTGCGCGCAAGGGCTTCGACCGGCAGTGCGGCGTCCGTCAACTCCCAGACCGCGCCGCGTCCTTGCAGGTGGGACTCGTACGTCCCCGGTGCCGGCTCGGCCAGCCCGATCGCCTCGCTGCGCCCCAGGCTCCCGGCGACGAAGGCGTACCGCTCACCCAGCAGCGCGGCCAGGATGCGGCCCGCCCCCGACCAGCGGCAGTCCAGCTCGCCGAACGCCCAGGCGCTCGGGTTCCGTTGCAGGTGCAGGTTGTGGGAGAAGACCAGGGTCGGCCCGCGGCGGGCCTCGACCGCGCGGATGTCGAGCAGGTTCCGCGCCATCAGAGCGTCCCGCACCCCGGACAGGGCGCTGACCCGGTCGCTCGGGGTGAGGCCCAGGACCGCCGACTGCGCGTGGTAGCGCAGCAGTCCGATCCCGGCGGTCAGCCGGGTACGGACGGCGAACCACTCCGCGGACGAGGTCGCGGCGATCAGTTCCGGTGCCCGCATGTCGAGTCGGAGGAGGAGGTCGTCGGCGAGGCAGCGCAGCCGCGCCGCCTCGGCGGTGCCGCCGGGCGACTGTTCCGGGTCCATCACCGCCTCCGTGCGGCTCCAGCGCTCGTCCTCACCCACCAGACGGGCGAGTTCGAGGTCGAGCCCGAGGTAGTCGCGGGCGGGTTCGAGGTAGCGGCGCGGGCTGGGTGCGCTGGTGGTCTCGGTCGGGATGTCGAAGCCGTGCAGGGCCAGTCGCTCGCCGGCCGGCCGTTCCCGGTTGAACTCCCGCATCCAGGCGACCAGTCGGCGGTTGGGCTCGAGTTCCCCGAAGCCGTGGGTGAAGCCGTCCCGCATCGCCGAGTCGAGGGTGCCGACGCCCTCCCGGACGTAGGCGTCCACGGCGAAGGCGGCGACCCGGTCGGTCTCCAGGGCGATCGACCGGAAGCCCCGGTCGACCAGTCGGGCGAACAGCTCGTTGCGGACCAGCCCGAACGCCGGCTCCTGGTGGGTCGGTTCGCCGAGGCCCAGAAGCTCGCACGCCGGGGTGACGAAGTCATGCATGTCCTGGTTCATGGACCTCAAGCGTATCCTTGAAGGAACGGTTGAGACTTTTCCCGCCACTGGCGCTCAGCGGCGGCAGAAAGCCTCAATCGACCCCGAACGATCGATCGGCTCCGAACGCCCAACCGGCCCGGAACGGGAGACGACCATGCGACCCGCCGACCTCGCGCGCGAGCACGGCATCTCGACCCAGGCGATCCGCAACTACGAGCGCGACGGCTGCCTCCCGCCCGCCGAACGCACGCCCACCGGGTACCGGATCTACACCGAGCAGCACGCGGCCGCCCTGCGCGCCTACCTCGCCCTCGTCCCGGCGTACGGGCGCGCGACCGCCGCCACGGTGATGACCGCCGTCCATGCCGACCGGATCGGCGACGCCCTCACCGAACTCGACCGGGGGCACGCCCAGTTGCTGCGTGACCGGGAGACCCTCGCCACCGTCCGCGAGGCCGTCGGCCGCCTGACCGGCGGCACCCGCCCGGCCGGCGGCGCCACCGCCGGAACCGGACTTCCCGCACTGCCCGGCCCGCGCTCCGTCGGCGAGATCGCGCACCGGCTCGGTGTCACCCCCGCGACCCTGCGGGCCTGGGAGGCCGCCGGCATCCTCGCCCCCGCCCGGGACCGCGCCACCGGCCACCGCCGCTACCTCCCTTCCGACGTCCGCGACGCCGAACTCGCCCACCTGCTCCGCCGGGGCGGCTACCTGCTCGACCGCATCGCCGCCGTACTGCGGCAGATCCGCACGGCGGGCGGCAGCGGCGAGCCGGCCGCCGCCCTCGACGGCTGGCAGCAGCGCCTCACCACCCGGGGCCTGTCGATGCTCACCGCCTCGGCCCGCCTCGACGACTACCTGAGGCTGCGCCCCGAGACGCCCCGGCGGGGTTGACCTCCGTCCTCGCCGCCGAGCGGGTCGTGGCCACCGTCGAACGTGCCCGGCGCGCCGAGGACCGGACGCCCTCCTCGCCCCGTTCCGGCCCGAGGCGATCCGGACCCACGGGTGTCGGTGACGGCCGGTAGGGTCCTTCGGGCCACCACCCGCCACCCGAGACCCGCCGTACCGTTCGGAGGACACCTGTGCCCGCGCTCCACGACTTCGCCACCTGGGAGCCGCTGCTGACACTCCTCCGCGCCGCGCAACCCGACCGCACCCGCCCTGTGGTGGGAAGCGTCAGCCGGACGGGGTGGAGCCTGCCCCAGAGCCGGCAGCAGCCCGTCGACGAGGCCGTGGCGCCGGTGCGGCGCGCACTCGCGGAGGCCGCCGACCACGAGGCGCTGTTCGTGGCGGACGTCTCGCCGGGCGGGCAGGCGGTCCTGCACGTGTTCGGCACCAACCCAGCCGTGGAATACGGCCTCCGGAACCCGAGCCCGGGCACGCTCGTCCTGGTCGAGGGCACCGTCCCCGAACCCTGGCGCCACCTGCCCGACCCGATGCCCGGGGCGGTTCCGGCGCCGTCCGCGGACCCGGCCCTGCTGGAGCGGACGCTGCGCGAGAGGCTTCCCGACGCCGTCGGTGCGACCGAGGAGGAGATCGCCGCCGCCGAGGCGCGGCTCGGCGTCGCACTGCCAGAGGAGCTCAAGGCGCTCTACCGGGCGACCAGGGTGCGCCCGGCGGGTCCGGACGGATCCGGCGACTGGGAGGCCGACTTCGCGGAACAGCAGATCGCGGAAGCCGCCGTCGGCTGCGAACTCTCCTCCCTGGAGGACCTGTTCGCCCTGGACACGGACCGGCGGCCCTGCCCGTGGCAGTTCGCGGCGACGAAGGCGGTCGTCACGCCGCCCGACTCCGCCGTCCAGGGCCTGGTCGGCTCGCCCGGCTGGATCGTCTTCGGCAGCAACGGCGGTGACATGTTCGCCGTCGACCTGACGCCCGGCCCGCGCGGCCACCTCGGCCAGGTCATCCTCATCGACCACGAGCAGAGCGTCGGCGCCGAACTGTACGGCGAATCCCTGACGGAGCTGGTCCTCAACGGCTTCGAGAGCAGTGTCCCGGCCCGCCGCCAGGAACGGCGGTCCCCGGCCGTCGCCCGGGTCGGCGACCACCACGACCTGGTCGACCTCGAGTCCGCCGCACACCCCGACCTGGAAGTGGTGCAGATCTTCGATCGCGGCGGCGCACCTCTCAGTCTCGCCCCCATCGTCGGGCTGCCCCGGATCCGCACGCTCACCGCACACCCCGGCACGCTCGCCGACCCGCTGGAGATCACCGGCCTGCCCGGGCTGGAGTTCCTCTCCCTCGGGCCCGACGAGTGGCGCGTCCTCCTCGACAACGGGGCGGTCCCCCGCGGACTCTCCGCCGCCGACATCGAGGCGCGCGGAAACGAGCACCCGGTGGCCGTCGTGACCGTGGTCAACGACCTCCTCGCCCTCTGGGACCGCCCGCCGATCCCCCACACCGTCGTCAGGGGGAGCCTCGACCCGTCGGGCCCGCCCGACAGGTGATCCCGCACCGCGATCTCGTCCAGGACTCCCGGGATCCGCCGGGACAGCCCAGCTCAGACCCCGGCCGCCCACTCACCGTGCCCACCCGATCACATTGGGTCGACGAACGATTGTTCGGTCTCCTTGAAAACCAAACCGGTAGGTACGTATCTTACGAGCCCTGAGCAGCCCACCCCGCCCGTCACGGTCCCCCGGAGTGCTCCCCATGACTCTGCTTGCCTCCCGCACGCCCACACCCGCCCTCGCCATCGAAACGGACTCCGCGACCCTCCTCGACCCGGCCGCAACAACAACCCCGCCGCCCTGTCCGACCGGCACCGTCGCCAAGGAGTACGTCCACCGGGTCTGCGGCGCCGAGGTCTTCCTCACCGGCAGCGAGCAGCTGACGGACTCCGCCTTCACCGTCACCGCGCGGTGGCCGCGCGCCCACACCTTCTTCAGCACCCCGGACGGCACCCGGCACGACCCGCTCCAAGCTGCTGAAACGATTCGCCAAGCCGGGCTCTACCTTGCCCACACCCGATTCGGCGTACCGCTCGACCACAAGTTCATGATGTGGAACCTCGGCTACAGCACCCACCCGCACCAGCTGCTGATCGGTGCCGCACCGACCGACCTCACCCTGGAGGTCGAACTCCTCGCCCGGCCGCGCCGCTCCGGCACCGCGGTCGACTTCACGCTGGAAACCGTCATCCGACGGGGCCCGCAGCTCGCCGCCACCGGGCACACCCGCTTCACCACCGTCCCGGACTCCACCTACCAGCGGCTGCGCCAGGGACGCCACGACGCCGAGCACCCGTCGACGCCGCTCGTGACCGCCGAACCGCTCCCGCCGGCCAGCGTCGGCCGGCTCCGCCCGTGCGACGTCGTACTGACCCCGGCGGACGCCCCCGGGAGCTGGCACCTCACCCCCGACTTCCGGAACCCGACCCTCTTCGACCACGCCAACGACCACATGCCCGGCATGGTGCTGCTGGAGGCGGCCCGGCAGGCGGCCAACGCGCTCAGCAGCCCGGCCACCATCACCCCGGCCGCCGCGGCCACCACCTTCCACCGGTACGCCGAACACGACGCCCCCACCACGATCACCGCCCAACACACCCCCGGTGAGACCCCGAACGCCGTCACCATCACGGTGACCGGCCACCAGCACGGCGAACCGATCTTCACCACCGTGCTCACGGGCCACCCGGACCACCACTGACCAGGCCACCACCGACCCGGCCACCACCGCCGCACCGACCGAACGGCCCGCCCGACCCTCCCGGTCCGGCGGGCCGTCCACGTGCCGACGGCGTCCCCGGTGCACGACCGGCCGGACCGCGGGATCACCGCCACCGCCGGCCGCGTCCTACCCCGCGCCGGGCTGTCCGGAGCGCCTACCCGGCCGAGGCGGTCGAACTCTCCCCTGGCATCCCCTGGCATCCACGCCCGGCGCGGGAACCCGGGCCCGCCCGAGGAGAGCCGTTCCACGGTCACCGTTCCGTCGGCGGGTTTCCCGATCGGCCGAGCGAACGGTCCGGCACCGTGAGGAGAAGGAGCAGAACCGCTCCACCGAGCATGAACAGCGCGAGGTGGTGCAGCCCGCCCGTGGTGGCGCCGTGCGGGAAGAAGGCGGCGTTCGCGGCCGAGGCCGCCATGGCCCCGAGGTACATGAAGGTGCGCAGCAGTCCGGCCGCCGAGGCGATGGCGGCCGGGTCGGCCTGGTGGTAGAGAGCGGTCTGGGTGCCGAGCCCGATCAGCCCCTGGGAGACTCCCGCCAGGACCCCGACCGCGATCAGCAGGACACCGGGGCTGCTCGCGTGCACCAGCAACAGGGCGGCGCAGGAGGCGATCTGGCAGACGGAACCGACCAGCAGCTTGCCGCGCACGCCCGGGCTGCGGCCGCTGAGACCGGCGGCCGTGAGCGCGGTCAGCGAGAGCGGCAGCAGCACCAGTCCGGCGGTGGCGGCCGACAGGCCGCGCCCCTCCTCCAGCCACTGGGTGTAGCCGTAGAGGAAGGCGTAGACGGCGGTGTAGCCGAGCACCTGGCGCAGGTAGGTGGCGATCAGCGGGCGGTTGCCGGCGAGCGCCCGCAGGTCGATGAAGGGGGTACGGGCCCGCCGCTCACGGACGGTGAAGACGACGGCCGCCAGGACGGCGAGCGTCGGCAGGTACCAGCGCGCCGGGTCGGGCTTCATCAGGAACAGCATCAGGGCGAGCAGGAGGACGGCGAACAGCGCGATCCCGGCGTGGTCGAGGCGCTCCGGGCGGTTGGAGTCATCGGGGCGGTCGGGGCGGTCGGGGCGGGAGCCGTCGCCGCAGTGGGAGCCGTCGGGGCGGTCGGGACGGGAGCCGTCGCCGCCGTCGGGGTGGCGCTCGGTGACGGGCAGCCGGGCCGCGCCGAGCGCCAGACAGGCCAGCGACAGCGGGACGTTGACGGCGAAGACCGTCCGCCAGCCGCCCGCGCCGATCAGCAGCCCGCCGAGTGTGGGGCCGATCACGGCGACGGTCTGGTTGGCGACGGCCAGGACCGCCAGCACCCCGGTGGGGCTGGACCGCCCGGTCCGCTCGGCCTCGCTGCGGGTCAGGTGCATCGCGGCGGGGTAGGCCGCGGAGGTGCCCAGCCCGAGCAGTACCCGGGCGGCGATCAGCAGCCCGAGCGACGGTGCGAGCGCGCCGAGCAGCCCGGCGAGACCGACCAGCGCCGTCCCGGCGAGGTAGAGCCGGCGCGGGCCGTGGGTGTCCACCAGCCGCCCGATGACCGGCTGACCGACGGCGGTGGCCAGGTAGAGGGCGGTGACCAGCCAGACGGTCTCGGCGGGCGGCGCACCGAAGGCGGCCCCCACGGGCACCAGGGCCACCGCGATCATCGACGAGTTGATCGGGTTGAGCACCGAGCCGAGCACCATCGGCGCGATCAGTCGGCGGTCGAACCCGCCGTCCGGAGCGGGCTGCTGACGGCGGGGCAGGAGCCGGGCCAGCAGGGCGGCCGGGCCGGTCATCGCCGGTTCAACCGGTCCATCAGGGCCAGCGCCTCCAGCATGGTGGCACGCTCGGCCTCGGTGTAGTGCTCCGCCATGGCCAGGGCCAGCCACTCCTGGCGGGCCTGACGGCTGTCCGCGACGTACGCCAGCCCGGCCTCGGTGAGGCTGACCAGCTGACGGCGCCCGTCCTCGGGGTCGGGGCGCCGTCCGACCAGTCCGTGCTGTTCGAGCGCGGCGAGGGTGGCGGCCATCGACTGCGGACGGACCCGCTCGGCGGCGGCCAGCGCACTGGCGGAGGCCGGACCGTCACCGATCAGCCGACTGAGCACGGCGGTCTGGGAGGGGGTCAGGTCACTGGAGCCGCCGGTCTCCCGGAGGGTGCGGCGCAACCGGCTGAACACGGCGCGCAGCTCACGGGCGGCCGACGCCGCGGTGTCGGGAACCACGGAATCTTCGGCCCGGGCTGCCCCGGAGGGCTCGGCGGGCTCGGCGGATCCCGCGGGCTCGGCAGATCCCGTGAACTCAGCGGGCCCGGGCGGGGCGTTCGTAGCCGCGGTGGTGGCGTGGGCGGTTCGCTTCTCGGTCACGGTTCCACGGTAATTTCATCAGTCCAGACTGTCCAGTCTGGACTGAAGGATTTTCCGGAGCCCTGGACCGACCGGAGCCCCGGACCGACAGAGCCCCGGACCGCCCGGAGCTCCGGAACCCCGGACCGGATAATGGCGGCATGATCGACAAGCAGCTCCGCGTCGTCCTCGCCGAGGACTCGGTGATCCTCCGGGACGGCATGGTCGAACTCCTCACCGCCCGGGGGTGCGCCGTGGTCGCCACCGCCGGGACGGCGCCCGAGCTGATCGCCGCCGTCACCGGGCACCGGCCCGACGTGGCCGTGGTGGACATCCGGATGCCGCCCACCCACACCGACGAGGGCATCCGGGCCGCGGTGGAGATCCGGGCCGCCCTGCCCGAGGTCGGCATCCTGGTCTTCTCCCAGCACGTCGAGACCGCCTGGGCGGCCCGACTGCTGGCCGACGGCGCCGCCGGCATCGGCTACCTGCTCAAGGAACGGGTGGCCCGCACCTCCGAGTTCGTGGATGCCCTGCACCGGGTCGCCGCGGGCGGCACGGCCCTCGACCCGGAGATCGTCGACGGCCTGATGCACGGCGGGCGGCGCAGCCGGGTGGACGCGCTCACCCCGCGCGAGCGGGAGGTGCTGGAGCTGATGGCGCAGGGGCACTCCAACCGCTCGATCGCCACGCTGCTGGTGGTCTCGGAGCGGGCGGTGGAGAAGCACGTGGCCGCCGTCTTCGGCAAGTTCGAGCTGCCCGCGACCGACGCGGACAACCGGCGGGTCAAGGCCGTGCTCGCCTACCTCGCGGAGAGCGGCGCCTGAATCGGACGCGACCCCGAGGGCTCGGGCCCGTGACCGCCCGTCAGAGCCGCCCGGGCAGCTCGGCGCCGACCACCGTCGGCCCGCCCGCCGGACTGTCCACCCGCAGTGTTCCGTCCACCGCCGCGAGCCGCTCGGCCAGGCCGGCCAGCCCGGTGCCCGTCCCGATCGCGGCGCCGCCGTGCCCGTCGTCGCGCACGGTCAGCCGGACCCTCCCGTCGGCCGCCGTCACGCTCAGCTCCGCCGACCGCGCCCCGCTGTGCCTGGCCACGTTGGTCAGCAACTCGGCCGCGCAGAAGTAGACGGCCCGCTCGATCACCTCCTCGGGACGCTCCCGCAGGTCCAGCCGGACGTCGACCGGCACCGGCGAGGTGGCGGTCAGCCCCGGCAGCGCCTCGGCCAGCCCGCCGTCCAGCGCCACCGGGTGGATGCCCCGGGTCAGCCGGCGCAGGCCGGTGATGGTGTCGTCGGTCTGCCCGCGAGCCCGGTCGACCAGCGTGCGCAGCCGCCCGAGGTCGGGCCCGGTCGCACCGAGCGGACCGCTCCTCACGGGGCCGGCCCGGCCCACCGCGGCCTGGCCCAGCGCCCCTTCGCCCACCGGGCCCTCCCCCAGCGCGACCTCGCCCAGCGCGTCGTCGGCCAGGGACAGTGTGATGGCGAGCGCGACCAGTTGCGCCTGGGTGCCGTCGTGCAGATCGCGTTCCAGGCGGCGCAGCCGATCGGTGCCGTCGGCCAGCAGGGTGGCCCGGGCCTCCTCCAGCTCACGCACCCGCTGCTGCGAGCGCACCGGCCCGAGCAGGGTGCGGGCCAGCGTACAGTCGGCCGCGCCGAGCGCCCGCACCGCGGCGGGGACGACGGCCAGCACCGCGAGGCCGGCCGGGATCGCGGTGAGGTCCAGCAGGCCGATCGACCTCGGGCCCGGCTCCATCATCCGCGCCCAGAGCGGGAAGCCCACCAGCCAGACGCTGCCGAGCGGCAGTACGACCACGGCGAGGAAGCCGAGCACGCCCAGCGGCAGCCGCAGGAGCAGGTAGAGCAGTGTCCGCCAGGCCGCCGGATCGGTCAGCACCGCCCGGCCCCGGGCGAAGACCCCGGACGGACGCGGCAGCGGCGGCGGTGCGGGCACCTCCTCCCGGAGCAGCCGCCCGACCAGCCACCGGTGCAGCCCGCCGAGCCGCGTCGCCCCGAGCAGCGCGGCGACCACGAAGGGCAGGCCCAGCACGGTGAGCGAGAGCAGCGCACCGGCGTAGAGGACGGCGACCGCATACACCCCGCCGAGCACCCCGAGCGGCAACCCGAGCACTGCGAAGGCCAGTTCACCGCCGCGCACCGACCGGTACCGCTGACGCTCAGCCACCATCCACCTCACCACTCACCCGCCGACCGGCCCCCAGCATCCACCAGGAACCACGGGAACCACCGCACTCACCTGCCCTTCCGCCCTCACGACCCGCCGGACAGCCGGTCCAGTCCGCCGACGCCGTGCCCGGTCCGCTGCCCCGGCCCGCCGTGCCCGGCCCACCGTCGACGCCACCTGCTACCTCCCCCGCCTCACCCCCGTTCCCCACCCGTCGCCTCCACCGCCGAGCCTCCGATCCGCCCACAGCCCACAGCCCACAGCCCCGTACCGACGATCCCCGGAA
Organism: Kitasatospora sp. NPDC096204; assembly: GCF_044763205.1. Lineage (NCBI taxonomy): Bacteria > Bacillati > Actinomycetota > Actinomycetes > Kitasatosporales > Streptomycetaceae > Kitasatospora > Kitasatospora sp. NPDC096204. The sequence goes on along the minus strand of NZ_JBIWFT010000026.1, from coordinate 99,248 downwards.
CCGTGAGCACCACCGCCCCCAGCATCACCCAGGCGCACGCCGCTCCCGGCACGACCGGCACCGCCGAGCCCGTCACCGCAAGGCTGAACGCCCCCGAGGCCGCGGCCGCCACCGCCGCCCCCAGCAGCACACCGATCGCCGTGGTCAGGACCGCCTCCACGGAGAGCATCCGCAGCAGTTGCCGCCTCGTCGCCCCGACCAGGCGCAGCAGCGCGAACTCCCGGCGCCGGTCGGCGGTGAGCGCCACCAGGGTGTTGACCGTGGAGACGGCCGCGAAGCAGACCAGCAGCCCGAGTTCCATCTCACGCAGCCAGATGTCACTCGCCTTGGTGACGCTGGTCTCGGCGCCCGTCTCCCGGGCGACGTGCTCGGCCGTGCTGGTGAGCACCAGCATGGTGCCGGAGAGCCCGACCAGCAGCGCGACCGGCACCACCGCCGAGGAGAGCCGGGCCGCGTAGCCGCGCAGGTTGGCGTCCGCCAGCCAGCCGGCCCGGGGCGCCAGCACCCGCACCGGGGCGCCGAGCACGGCCGCCAGGATCCGCGCCGCCACCGGTGCCAGCAGTCCGACCGCGACCAGCAGCACCAGCGAGCCGAGCAGTGAGGCCTGCCCCGCCTTGTCCAGCTCTCCGGCTGGTCGGCTCGCCGCCAGTCGCAGCAGCAGCCCACCGCCCGCGAGCACCGCCACCCCGGCGAGCAGCCGCGGCACTCCCGTCCGCCGTGGCCCGCCCCCGCCCTCGGCCAGCGCGACGGCCGGGGCGGGCCCGGTGATCCGGCGGGCCGCCACGGCGGTAGCCGCCAGGCCGACCAGCAGCGCCACCCCGAGCCCGACCAGCGCCGGCACCGGCGCCCCGGGTATCCGCAGCCCGGGTGCTGCCATGCCGCGCTCCTGGAGTGCGGCGAGGAACGCCCGGGCGGCGAGGAGGCCCACCAGGCCGCCGGGCGCGGCCACCAGCAGGACCGTCACCGCCACCTGCGCGCGGACCACCCTGCGCACCTGACGGGGTGTCGCCGCGACGGTGCGCAGCAGCGCGAGGTCGCGGTGCTGCTGGCGCAGGGTGAAGCCGAGCGCGTTGACGACGACGAACAGCGCGACCAGGACGGCGATCTCGCCGAACGCCCCGGCGATCAGCACCAGCCCCGGCCCCGAAACCGCCGACCGCTTCGCCGTGTCCGGCGCCGTGACCTGTGCGGCGACCAGCGAACCGAACAGCGTCACCGCCGCCACCGCCAGGAACAGCGCCGTCCCCAGCCCGGCGAAGGAGGCCGGGCGGCGACGGATCTGCCCCGCCGAGAGGCTCAGTACGGGACTGTTCATCGCGCTCACCCTCCCAACCGGCTCAGCCGCTCGCCGACCTGTGCGGCCGTCGGCCTGGCCAGCTCGTCCACCAGCAGGCCGTCGGCCAGCAGCAGCACCCGGTCCGCGTACCCGGCGGCGACCGGGTCGTGGGTGACCATCACACACGTCTGCCCGTCGGCGTCGACGCCCGCACGCAGCAGGGCCAGGACCTCCTGCCCGGTGGCGCGGTCCAGCGCGCCGGTCGGCTCGTCGGCGAACAGCACCTCCGGCCGGGAGACCAACGCCCTGGCTATCGCCACCCGCTGCTGCTGACCGCCCGACAGCTGCCCCGGCCGGTGCCGCTCGCGCCCGGCCAGCCCGACCCGGGCCAGCGCCTCCCGCACCCGGGCCCGCTCCGGCGGCCGCCCGGCCAGCCGCCCCGGCAGTTCGACGTTCTGCTCGACCGTCATCGCGGGCATCAGATTGAAGGCCTGGAACACGAACCCCACCCGGGTGCGGCGCAGCTCCGCCAGCCGCCGCTCGGGCAGCCCGGACACCTCGGTGCCGCCCCACCGCACGGTGCCCCTGGTGGGGCGGTCCATGCCGGCCAGGCAGTGCAGCAGGGTGGTCTTGCCGGAGCCCGACGGCCCCATCACCGCCGTGAACGTCCCCGGTGCGAAGGCCACCGAGACCCCGCGCAACGCCCGTACCGCCGCCGCGCCGCGCCCGTACTCCCGGTGCAGCCCGGTCGCGCTCAGGGCGGAGCCCGTCACCCCGTCGTGCGCCACCGTGGCGGCGGCTGTCGTCATCCCGTTCATGCCCTCCATCGTGGGCGTCCGGGACCGGGAGATCGATTGTGCTGGCACCCGAATCCGGGGTTCGGGAAACCGAACCTCGCAGGTGGTGCTACACCCCCTCGGAGACATCGCACGAGACATCGCGGGAGACAACGCGGGAGGCATCGTGGCGCCGCCGGGCCCGGCCCGGAGCGTGCTCACCCGGTGGTCGTGCTCGAACCCGGGCCCGGTCAGCGGCTCCAGCAGTGCGGCCAGGGCGTCGGCGAGCTCGGGCGTCCGGTCCGCGGACCGGGCGAGGACGGAGACGGCGGCGCCCTGGACGTCCGGCGACTCGTCCCCGGTCAGGGCGAGCAGCGTGGCCCTGGTCTCCGGGGTGCGCCGTGCGTCGCCGAGCGCCCCGGCGGCGGACCGGACCGATGCGTCCGGGTCCCGCGTCAACCGGAGGACGCAGTCGTGCCCCGCCCCGGTCAGCGGGGCGCGAGGAGGTTCGGCACCGCGCGGCGCACCCGGGGATCGGGGTGCTCGGCGTGGCGCGGTCCGATGGCCTCCTCACCGGGGTGTTCCCAGCCGTCCAGGGCTTCGAGGAGCGTGGCGAGCACCTCGTCGTCCTGTTCGGTCGACGTCCAGGCGGCGAGCAGCTCCGTCTCCTTCTCCTCGTACTCGACCGATCCGCCCTGCCGCAGGAACGGGGCGTCGAGCAGGAAGCCGGCTGCGGCGTCCCCGAGCGCGAACAGGCAGGCGGACCGCCCGACGTGGAGCTCGTCCCGGTGCCGGACGGCCCGGACCACCGGTTCGTCGACGGGGGTGAGGACGCGGAACGTCCACTCCGGTTCGGTCAGCACGGCCCCGTGTCCGGCACGGACGGTCAGCCCGCCGAGCGAGACCTGTTCGACGTCCGCGTAGTCCTCCCTCACCGGCACCCGATCCGCCGGCCCGTCGGCCCCGGTCCGTCGCCGCAGTTCCCCCACCGCACCGGTCTCGTACCAGGCCCTGGCCGGCGCGAGCAGCCGTGCACGGGCCTCGGCGGGCAGCCGCCGCGCCGGGTCCTTGCCGAGGACCGCCCCGACCAGCGCCGGGGAGCCGAGGTCCACGGCGCGCAGCAACGGGGTCGTCCCGTCGGGCAGCGGACGGTCCAGGTCGGCGCCGTGCGTGACCAGGACGGCGGCGACAGGACGGCGGCGACCTCGTGGTCGAAGCCGTCGACCTCCGCCCACAGCAGGCGCAGCCCGTCCGCGGTGCGGGCGTCCGGGTCCGCACCGGCGCAGAGCGCTTCCCACACCACGTCGACGTCCCGCGCCCGGACCGCCGCCACGAGGCACGCGTCCACCGCCAGTCGTTCGCCCGCCGCCAGTCGTTCGTCCGCCGTCATCCGCGCGCTCCCCCTCGCCGCACAGCCGTCATCTTCCGCGCCCGGGTCACGCCGCCCCCGGAGGGCTCGGCTCTCCCGTGCCCGCCTCTGCCACCCCGGTTCCTCGACCGTCCACCCGACGGGCGATCATGATCCGGTGACCATCGACCTGCTGCCCGGTCGCGGCGTCGGCCTGCCCGCCCCGCTGCCCGAGCTCCGCTTCGGCCTCACCGAGGCGGAGGTGCGCGCACTGCTGGCCCCGCACGCCGGCCTGCTGCCCGACGGGGTGCGGAGCACCTTCGTCTGCGGCTGTTCCTGGGCGCTGGCCTTCGAGCTTCCCGGGGTGAGCGTCACCCTAGGCGCCGACGACCACGACCGCCTCCACACCGTCACGGTCGGCCGGAACCCGAGCGACGACCGCCCCGCCTGCCCGGTCGGCTACCGCGGGATCGACCTGCTGGGCCGGCCGGCGCACGAGCTGGTCGAGGCGCTGCGCGCCGAGGGCCTGCCGGTGCCCGACCCCGGCGGCGGCAACCTCCGCCATGGAGCGCTCTTCCTCCACCGGGCGCCCGGTCCCCGGCGCCTACCGCCCGCCCCGGGCCGCAAGCCGCGCCGCGAGAAGCCGTTCGCCTTCGACTACGCCTCCCTGTCCGCACCCGTCGTGCAGGACGCCCCCGCCGGACACGACGGACCCGCCGGGCAGGTCACACCCACCGAGGCCGCCGAATGATCCCCCGCCCGACCGGCACCGCCACCGGTCCGCACGACGCCGCCTTCCTCCCCCGCAGGCAGCTGTCCCCGCGCCCGGCCGAGCGGCCGATCACCGCACCCGTCCCCAAACTCGGCGGCGAGCCCTGCTGGTTGGCCGAGCCCGCCTGGCCGCTTTCCCCCACCACCGGTGAACCCCTGGTGTTCATCGGGCAGTTCCCCGTCCCGGGCGAGCCGGGCCGGCTGGCGTACCTCTTCCTGGAGGAGGAGGACGAGTTCATGGGCGGCCTCGACCCGGAGCGGGGAGACGGCCTGCTGCTGGTCCAACCCGGCGGGCGCATCCCGCCGTTCGCGGTGATCGGCCCACCCGGCACCCGGGGCCGTACGCTCTGGCGCTGCGAACCCGACGGCGAGCGGACCCCGGTCGAGTACCACCTGGACGTGGTACCGCTGCCGGACGGCGTCGACCGGGCGATGGACCGACGGGCCGACTTCCAGCGGTACCTGCGCGACGAGGGCCCCGAGGTCCCCTTCCCGGACGGCGACCACGTGCACGACCACCTCGGCGGGGACCCGTCCTACCCAGCCGGCCGGGCCCGGGTCGCGGCGCCCTGGCGGTACCTCTTCTCCCTCTCGGACGCCCCCGACGAGGGCGACCCGTATTTTCTCAACTTCGGTTACGGCGACGGCTTCGGCTTCCTCAGCCCGGACGGTCTGGAGGGCCGGTTCTTCTGGGAGGCCCCGTAGCCGCGCCCGTCCTCCGCCACTCCCACCCCCGTCCACCCACCCCACCCACCCATCCATCCACGGGAGTCACCATGACCACCACCCCCCTGACCGTCGCCGTCCTCGGACCGGGCGGCGTCGGCGGACTGATCGGCGGGCTGCTCGCCCGCGACGGCCACCGGGTCGTCTGCCTGGCCGGCGAGGAGACCGCGGCCGCCATCGAGCGGGACGGACTGCACGTCCGCAGCGCCCGGTTCGGCGAGTTCACCGCCCGGGTCGCGGCCGCGACCGAGCTGCGCGAGCCGGTCGACGCGGCCTTCGTGACGGTCAAGGAGACGGCGCTGGCCGCCGCGCTCGACCGGATGCCCGCACAGGTGCTCGGCACCGGGATCATCGTGCCGCTGCTCAACGGCCTGGACCACATGGCGCTGCTGCGCGAGCGCTACCCGGCCGGACGGGTGGTGGCCGGCACCATCCGGGTCGAGGCCACCCGGACGGCGCCCGGGCGGATCGAGCACACCAGCCCGTTCGCCACCGTCGAGCTCGGCGCGAGCACCGAACCCGGCTCCCCCGTGGCCGAGTTCGCCGAGCAGCTGCGGCACAGCGGGCTGGACGTCGCGTTGCGCGAGGACGAGACGGCGATGCTGTGGAGCAAGCTCTCCTTCCTCGCCCCGTTCGCCCTGCTCACCACCCGCCACGCGAGCGGGATCGGCACCGTACGCACCGAGCACCGGGCCGAACTCCTCGCCGTGCTGGACGAGATCGCCGCCGTCACCCGGGCGGTCGGCGCGCCGGCGGACGCGCAGACCCTGCTCGCCTCCTTCGACCGCCTCCCCGGGGCGATGAAGTCCTCGATGCAGCGCGACGTGGAGGCCGGCCGGCCGACCGAGCTGGACGCCATCGGCGGCGCCGTGCTGCGGGCGGCCGACGCGCACGCGGTGGCCGCCCCGACCATCGCCGGCCTGGTGCGCGAGCTGTCCTGATCCGCCGGCCGGTGGCACCGGCCCGGGTGTTCACCCCATGGACGTCTCCCCGGGGTGAACGCCCGGCACCCAGCCCAGCCCGTCCTGCCCCGCCCGCACCGACGGGGCACCACCTCCCCCGAGAGCAAGGACTTTCCCAACAGTTCACACAGCCATCCGGAACCGCCGCACGGCATACCGGCGTTGACCCGGTGGGAGGGATAGAGACATGACAAGGAAGCCGTACCGCCTGGCCGCCACCGCGCTCGCGCTGCTCCTCGCGGCCCCGCTGTTCACCGCCTGCGACGCCGACCAGGCGCTGGACTGCGGAAAGCGGGCGATCAGCCTCACCGGCGACGTCCAGGACCTCGCGGACTCGGCGGTCAACGTCGGGCAGATCACCGACGACAGCCGCCGCACCCACACCGTCGAGGCCCTGAAGAAGGTCGCCGCCGACGCGAAGAAGATCCGCCAGGACAACGGGGGAAAGGCCGACGCGGCCGCCGACCGGCTCTCCAAGGCCGTCAACGACGCCATCGACCGGCTCTCCAAGGGCCGGCAGCCCGACTTCAAGCCGATCACCGACGCCGCCGGGGACATCGGCAAGGCCTGCGCCGACTCCTGACGGGCCGGAGCACCCACCGCCCCACCCGCCGCCACCCACTCGACCGGCTCCCGGCCCGGGCGCACCGCCCCGGCCGGGAGCGCATCCCCTGCCCCGGGCCCGGCCTGTCTCCGCCGCACGGGCACTGCCGGACGGCAGGAACGGCACCGGAGTCGGCGCCGAAGTCGGCTCCCAGGTGATGTACCAGGTGAAGGGCACCGCCGGCCCCGCCCACGGCGCGGACATCGCGGTCGTGGTCACCGACGGCGCCTTCCCCCGCGACGCCAAGGCCTGGGGCGACAAGCACGGCGTGCACTGGGTCGACCGCGACCGGCTCCGTCACTGGGCCGCTTCACAGCCGGCACCGGTCTGACCCTCGACACCCCGACACCACCCTGACAAGCCGACGTCAGTGACGTGGGGTTCACGCTGTCGCCGGTCGGACTGGCAGGACTGTCACGGGGGCGCATCGCGGCTCTTGCGAGCCGATGACGGCTCCGGCAGATCGGGGGCCTCGGCAGAGCAGAGTTCGTGCAGTCGAGCGGATCCGGCGCGCCGGATTCGTCGCGCCGGACGAACGGACCGTACGGCAAACCTCATAGGGTCGCCAGCAGCGAGGCCAGGAGGCGAACTATGCGGACACTGTTGCGGGGCGGTCGCGTCATTGACCCGGCTACGGGCTTTGACGGCACGGCTGACGTGCTGGTCTCCGATGGCAAGGTCATTGCCGTCGGACCAGGGCTGCCGGCATCCGACGACCAGGTCGAGATCGATGTCGGCGGGTACATCGTCGGGCCCGGGTTCATCGATCTGCACAGCCACGTGCACTCCATCGCGGGCCAGCGGCTGCAGGCGATGGACGGTGTCACGACGGCGCTCGATCTGGAAGCCGGGCTGATGCCCGTCGAACGGGCCTATGCCGAGGCGGCCGCGGCGGGACGCCCGCTCCACTACGGCTTCTCGGCTTCCTGGGGCTCAGCGCGGGCCAAGGTGCTCGCCGGTATCGAGCCGGACGCGAACATCAACAGCGGGCTTGCCGTGCTCGGCGATCCGGCCTGGCAGCGGTCCTCGTCGCGGGCCGAACTGACCGCCTGGCTCTCCCTCGTGGAGGGTGAGCTGGCGGCGGGCGCGCTCGGCGTCGGCGTACTGCTCGGGTACGCCCCGGCCAGTGATCCGGCCGAGTTCCTGGCGGTGGCAAAGCTGGCCAAGCAGGCCGAAGCGCCCACGTACACGCACGTCCGCGAGCTGGTCGAGACCGACCCGGCCACGCCGGTCGACGGGACGCAGGAGATCGCGATCGTCGCGGCCGAGACCGGTGCCGCAATGCATCACTGTCACGTCAACAGCACGTCCGGACGGCACGTCGACCGGGTGCTCGCCGCGCTGGAGTCGGCCCGTTCGGCCGGCTCGCGGGTGACGGTCGAGGCCTATCCCTACGGTGCGGGCAGCACCGGCATCGGCGCGGCGTTCCTTTCGCCCGAGCGGCTCAGGATGAAGGGTCTCGACCCGACGCGCGTGCTGATGCTGGAGACCGGCGAGCGGATCGCCGACGAGGCCCGGCTGCTGCAGGTCCGCGCCGAGGACCCGGGTGCGCCGTGCATCCTTGAGTTCCTCGACGAGGAGAACCCGAAGGACCGGGACGCACCGGCCGCGGGGCCGCCGCCGCGATCGGCGTCGGGCCGCTCGCGCTCGACGGCTCGGGCCTGCGCGCGTCCCGCGACGGGGCCGACCGCGCGTTGCGCGTGTTGCTCACCAACGGCGGCACAAAGCGAATGATCACCGCCGAAGACGCGCACATCGAAGCGCTGCTGCTCGAACTGGCGGACCTCTCCGCGGCACGCGGGGATGTCGCGACCGGGCCGATCGCGCGGCTGCTGGCCTACGACACGAAACACCAATCGCAGCTCGTGCACACGCTGCGGTGCTGGCTCGATTCCTTCGGCGACATCGGCGTCGCGTCGACCGCCGCGTACGTGCATCCGAGCACATTCCGGTACCGGTTGCGCCGGGTCGCGGAGGTCGGCGGAATCGATCTCGACGACCCGGCAGACCGGTTCGCGGCGATGGTGCAACTGCATGTGCTGACGCGGAGGGGAAAAGCCCTTCCGGTTGAAAGGCCTGACAAGGCCCGGTTGCGCCAACCCTCCGAGCGTTCCGGCTTCCTTCGCCAACGTGTGCCGTCATCGCCGACGAACGCGTGCGCCCTGGAGAGACCCGGGGAATCCGGGGTGATGGCGACGAACGTGCCGTCGAGGTAGGGCAGCAGTTCGTGCTTCGCCGGGGGCGCGCTCGGTCACCGGGAACGGGCGTCCTCGGCACGGGTGGACACGGCGACCGAGTACCGGCCTCCGTCCCGGTACTCTCTTCGCCCGGCCCGCACCCGGGCTGGAGCAGCAGGCCGCCGACGCACTGGGGCCGGGCCGGCTGGACGAGCCGACCCTGGACACCGCGCGCGAGTACGGGCTGCTGCTCCAGGGCTACGAGCACCTGTTCCGGGACACCCTGGGCGTCATCGACGCCTGAGCACGGACCGCCCCGGGACCGAGGGGCCTCAGGCCTGCCAGTGCGGCTTCCCGCTGACCATCCGGCAGTAGATCACCCGGCCGCCGGCCTCGTGGGTGCTCTTGCCCAGGTCCGCGTTGCGGCAGAACTGCCCGGCCTCGTAGCAGTTGCCCGCGTTCGAGCGGATCTCGCACCCGGCACCGGCCCCGGCCGCCGCGGGGGGCTCGGGGTCGGTCGGCGGCTGGGCGGTGGTCACCTTCGGCTGCGGCGCCTTGGTGGCGGGCGCCTGCGAGGGGGCACCGGGCTGGGCCGAAGGCGCCGCGGGCGGGGGCGTGGCCACCGGGGCGGCGGGCGCCGGCTCGGCCGGTGGGGTGCTGACCGGGGCCGGCGCCGCGGGCGCCGCCGGCGGGGTGGTCACCGCGGCCGTGGTGGCGGCCGCGGTCGGCGTGGCCGAGGCCGTGGCGGCGCTGTCGGCCGCCGACGGGTCGCAACCGGTCAGCGCCAGGCCGACGGTGAGGACGAGTCCGGCGAATCCGGCCAGGCCGGCCCGGCGGCGACCGGGTATCCGTGAAGGCATGGGTGGAGAACGCTCCGTTCCGTTTGGATGAGTCGTGCGATTCAAGCAGGAACCGCACACGCACCGTCCACCGAATCCCCACTCGTTGGCAGATCGAGACCTTCCGGTCACCGAGCGTCGCCGACCCGCCCGAGCCCCGGCCGACCCGCCTCAGGCCCCGGCCGTCAGCACCGACCGGCCGTCAGCACCCAGGCCGGCTCCCAGCGCCGACCGGCCGTCAGCGCAGCCCTGCGGTCCGGCGCTCGAACACCACGGGGCGGGCGGTCTCCAGCGCCGTGGAGACCGCGCCGAGGAGCACCGCCTCCTCCCCCAGGAGGCTCGGCGCGAGCGTCGGACGCATCGGGGCGAGCCGGTGCAGGGCCTGCTCCAGCGGCTCCAGGAGCAGGTCCGCGCTGCTGCCGATCCCGCCGCCCAGCACGACCAGGTCCGGGTCGAGGAGCGCCGACAGCACGGCCACCGCGTAGGCGAGCCGCTCGGCCTCCCGCTCCACCGCCCGGACCGCCGCCTCCTCCCCGGACCGGGCCCGCTCGAACACCTGCTTCGCCGTCAGCTGCCGCGCCGCGGAGTCCCCGTCCAGCCCGAAGTCCCTGGCCGTGCGCACCACCGCGTCCGCGGCGGCCTCCTGCTCGATGGTCGCGGTCGGCTCGTCGGCCCGCCCGGGCAGCGGGACCAGGCCGATCTCGCCCAGCGCGCCGTGCGCACCGAGCAGCAGCTCGCCGTCCTTCACCACGCCCAGACCGAGCCCGGTGCCGACCAGCAGGTAGGCGAACATCCGGCTGCCCCGCCCGGCCCCGAGGGTGTACTCGCCGAGCGCCGCCAGATTGGCGTCGTTGGCCACCGAGACGCCCGTCCCCAGGCCCTCGCCTATCCGGTCGAACAGTCCCGGCCTGCCCCAGCCGGGCAGGCTGTTGGCGTAGCGCACCCCGCGCAGTTGCTCGTCCCACACCCCCGGGGTGCCGATCACCGCGTGCACGATGTCCGGGGCGGTCAGGCCGGCCTCGGCGATCGCCTCGTGCGCGGCCTCGACCACCGCGTCCGCGACGGCGTTCGCCGAGCGGCCCCGGTTGGCCACGTCCCGGCGGGCGACCACCGTCCCGGCCAGGTCCGCCACCGCCACCCGCAGCCGGGCCCGGCCGATGTCCACGCCGAGCACGTACCCGGCCGTCGGGTCGACCTCGTACAGCACGGCCGTGCGGCCGCGTTCGGGGGCCAGCCGACCGGCCTCGCGGACCAGGCCGGCCCGTTCCAGTTCGGCCAGCGCGGCCGACACCGTCGGCTTGGACAGACCGGTGTCCCGGGCCAGCTGGGCGCGCGAGGAGCCGCCGCCGGTGCGCAGCAGCTCCAGCAGCAGCCACTCGTTGTTGCTGCGCAGCCGCTGCCGGTTCCACGGCACCCCTGGGGCCCCGGCCGCCGGGCGACTGGTCGGCTGGTGGGGGCTCATCGGGTTCCTCCGGTGTGGGTCTTCGGGCGCGGGTCGGGTCGGTACGGCCGGGTGGGCCCGGCCCGGGGCGTCCGGGGTCGGGCGCCGCCGCCCAGTATGACCGGTGATCATCCCGTGTTCGCCCGCCGTATCCGTACGGCCCCGCCCGCGGCCCGGTGGACGTACCGGCCGCCCGGTGGACACACCCGCGGCCCCGCCGGCGGCCCGGTGGACACACCCGCGGCCTCGTGGACACCCGCGGCCCCGCCGACGCACTCCGTTACAACACGGTCCGCGGCCGGTCAACGTTTCACCCACTTGTGGGCGTGCCGCGCCCGGGCGCGTGATCATGGGCGTATGCACTTCCGGCACGGCAACCGAGCACAGGGTCCGCAGCCCGCGACGCCGGACTCCCGGCCCCTGGCCGCAGCCGCGGCGGCCCTCGCCGCGCGGCTCGGCGCGATCACCGGCGGTGACGGCGGCGACGATCCGGAGCGGCTCCGCGAGGTCCTCGCGGCCGCCCCGGTCGGGGTCGCGCTGCTCGACGAGCGGCTGCGCTGGCAGTACCTGAACGCGGCCTTCACCACCGCCACCGGGCTGCGCAGGGCGGACCTGCTCGGCCGTGCCGCCGGGAGCACCGCCTTCGCCGGAGCCCTCGGCATCCTGCACCGGGTCCTCGACGACGGGCTCGCCCGCGAACACGCCACCGGGGGCCCGGACGGTGTCGGCGCCCCCGTGCCGCCCGGTCTACGGGTGCGCTACCGGGCCCTGCGGAAGTCCGGGCAGACCACCGGTGTGATCGTCGTCGTGCTGGACGACCCCGACCCGGCCCGCGACCAGCTGCGCGAGCTGGAACAGGCCCGGGCCCGACTCGCCCTCCTGGACGCCGCCACCGAACGGATCGGCACCACCCTCGACGTCGGGACCACCGGCACCGAACTCGCCGTCTTCGCCGTTCCCAGGCTCGCCGAACTCGCCATCGTGGACGTGCTGCCGCCCGCGGCCGAACCCGCCCGGGGCGGCCACGGCGCGTCCCAGCGGCTGCACCGGGCCGGTGCCCGGGCCGTACCCGCGCTGGCCGCCGACCTCGCCGAGCTGCCCCGGCCGGGCGAATCGATCCGCCACCGGGACGGTTCGGCCGCCGCCCGCAGCCTGGCCGGCGGCGTCGCCGTGCTGACCGAGCCCGGGCCCGAGGACGCCTGCCCGGCCGGAACGGCCTCACTGCTGGTCCTGCCGCTGGCCGCCCGGGGCCGGCTGATCGGGTTGCTCACCCTCGGCCGCACCACCGCCGGCCCGGCCTTCACCCCGGACGAGGCCGCCCTGCTCGGCGACCTCGCCGCCCGGGCCGCCGTCGCCCTCGACAACGCCCGCCGCTTCGCCCGCTCCCAGGGCATCGCCCTGGAACTCCAACGGGCCCTGCTCAGCGAGCCCGGCAGTCCGCACCAGAACCTCACCCTGGCCTCCCGCTACCTGCCCTCCGGGAGCGCCTCGGTGGTCGGCGGCGACTGGTACGAGACGGTCCGGCTGCCGTTCGGGCGCACCCTGCTGGCCATGGGCGACGTCATGGGTCACGGCGTCGAGGCCGCCGTCGACATGAGCCACTACCGCTCCGCGCTGCGCGACCTCGCCGGCATGGACCTGCCCCCGCACCGGATCCTGCGTCAGCTCGACAACATCATCTCCGCCGACGACTCCGCCCGCCCGGCGACCTGCCTGCTGGCCCTCGCCGACCCGGGCCGCGGCCGCTGGACCCTCTCCAGCGCGGGCCACCTGCCACCCGCCCTGATCGCCCCCGGCCATCCGACCGAGCTGCTGCGCATCCCCACCGGCCCGCCGCTGGGCACCGGCCTCGGCGGCTACGAGCAGACCACCCACCCGCTCCTGCCGGACCAGACCCTGCTCCTGTACACCGACGGCCTGGTCGAGCGCCGGGGCGAGGACATCGACGTCTCCCTGGAGCGCCTCGCGGCCCTGTGCCTGCCCGCCGCCGGAGACCTCGACGAGCTGCTCGACGCCGTCCTCCACGCCCTCGCCCCGCCGCCGGCCCCGACCGCCGAGGACGACATCGCCCTCCTGGTGGCCCGCCCCCGACAGCGCTGACGGCCCGCCGGGTTCCGGGCCCGGGGCCGCTCGCCGTCCTCGCACCGACCGTCCCTGCACCAACCGGCGTCGCACCGACCGCCCTTGTACCGACCGCGCTTGTACCGAAGCGGCCCCCACGCCACCGGCTCCCCCGGGCTCACACCCTCGCCAGCGCCCGCCGCACGTCCGCCCAGATGTCCTCCGGGTGCTCGATGCCCACCGACACCCGCACCGTTCCCGGGCCGATGCCCGCCGCCGCCAACTCCCCGTCCGACAGCTGCCGGTGGGAGGTGCTGGCCGGATGCAGCACCAGGGTGTGCACGTCGCCGAGGGAGGGGGCCAGCGAGGCGAGCCGGACGGACTCGGTGAACGTCGCGGCGGCTTCGCGGCCGCCGGCCAGGTCGAAGGCCAGGACGCCGCCGTGGCCGTCGGGCAGCAGGCGGCGGGCGAGTTCGTGGTCGGGGTGGGTGGGCAGGCCCGGGTAGTGGACGGCGGTGACGGCGGGGTGGGCGGCGAGCCGGCCGGCCAGGTCGAGCGCGGTCTCGCAGTGGCGGCGGACCCGCAGGGCGAGGGTCTGCATGCCGCGCAGGGTCAGCCAGGCGGCGAACGGGTCGGCGCTGGCGCCGAGTTCGAGCGAGCGCCGCCAGACCCGCTGGTGCAGCTCCGGGTCGGCGAAGACGGCGATCCCGCCGAGGACGTCGGAGTGCCCGCCGAGGTACTTGGTCACGGAGTGGATCACGATGTCCGCGCCGTGCTCGACCGGTCGGCACAGCAGCGGCGTCGCGAAGGTGTTGTCCACCACGCTCACCACCCCGGCCCGCTCGGCGACGGCGATCAGCCCGGGCAGGTCGGTGACCCTGGTGGTGGGGTTGGAGACGGTCTCCAGGAGCAGCACCCGGGTGCGGGGCCGCAGCGCGGCCGCCACCCCGGCGGGGTCGTCGCCGCTCACGTAGGCGACCTCGACGCCCCAGCGCTCGGTGAGGTCGGTCAGCGCGCCGATGGTGCCGCCGTACAGGTTGCGCTGGGCGACCACGTGGTCCCCGGCGCGCAGCAGGCTGAGCAGCACGGTGGTGATCGCGCCCATGCCGGAGGCGGTGGCGAGGGCGCCGGTGCCGCCCTCCAGTCCGGCGACGGCCTGCTCCAACGAGCGGACGGTGGGGTTACCGAAGCGGTTGTAGAAGAAGGCGCCGTCCGGTCCTGCGTGGGCCTCGGCGAGCGCCTCGCCGGTGTCGAAGGCGAACAGGTGGCCCTGGTACAGCGGGACGCCGAGCGGACGGCTGCCGGTGGCCTCGGCGAGCGGCGGGTGGACGACCCGGCTCTCGGGGCGCAGCTCGTCGGGGGCCTCGTGCGCGCGGGGTGCTTCGTACGGGCGGGGTGCGTCGTACGGGCCGGGTGCTTCGTACGGGCCGGGTGCCTCATATGCCTCGGAGGCGTCGGAGACCTCGTGGGAGCCGGGGGCCGGGTGGGAGTGGAAGTCGCTCATGACGGTCATCCTCAGGCGGTCCCGGCACCCGGGCCAGGGCCAATCACCGCCAAGTGGCCCGCCCCGGGCGGTCGTTCCGGCTCCACCGCCCGGAGGCGGCGGCGACGCCCGGGTCACGGCTGCGGCCGTCCCCGGCTGCGGACGGCCCTCGGCGGCTACTTGCGGCGGCTGAAGATCCGCTTGACGGCGTAGACGATCCCGACGATGAGCAGCACCACGAACAGGATGATCAGGATGACCACGACCAGCAGGAACTTGCCCAGCTTGGCGAAGAAGCCCTTTTTCTTCTTCTCGTCCTTGGCCAGGTGCGCGGCATCGGCGGAGGCGGCGCGCGCCTCGGTACGGACCTCCGAACCGGTGGCAGCGGCAGCGGCCCCCACGGTGGCCCCCGGGTTCGCGGCGGCGGCCGCGACGGTGCGGGGCGCGGCCACGGCCGCCGCACCCGATGCCGCGGCGGTGAGGCCGACGGCGGCCAGCAGGGCCACCAGGGCGCCGGCTATCGAACGTACGATCCGATCAGTCATCGTGCTCCTCTTGCGGGTCCGGAGCAGCGCGGATCAGCCGGTCTGACCAATTTCTCATGGTCTGACCAGCTGGTTTTCCCATCCGCGCCTAGTATGCTCCACTGAAGTTCTACAGCGGTGTAAAAGTTTAGCGACGGGCGGTGCCCGGATCGGCTCCGGCCCCGGGCCACGCGAACCCACCGCTTCGACGGGGGCTTGCGTGGCAACTGTGGAGGATGACGACGTGTCTGGCCGCAAGGGTTCCCCCGAAGCCGAGAATTCGCCGCACCGGGCGGCCGGGCGCCGGGCGGCCGACCGGAGCGACGGCCGGCGGAACGACCGGCGGAACGACCGGCGGAACGACCGGCGGAACGACCGGCGGAACGACCGGCGGAACGACCGGAGTGACGACCTGGCGGGCGATCGGAACCCGGACGGCCCGAACATACCCGACGGCCGGGCGACGGGCCGCGCCCGCAAGAAACCCAAGCGCAGCACCAAGGAGAAGGTGCTCTGGGCGACCGCCGGCTGCACCGCCCTCGCCGTCCTCGGCGGCGGCGCCCTCTACTACCGGCTGAACAGCAACATCAACACCTTCGACGGCGACGCCCTCAGCAAGGACCGCCCGGAGGCCGCGGCCCCGGACGCCCAGGGCCGCACCCCGGTCAACGTGCTGCTGATCGGCTCGGACAGCCGCGGCAACGGCAACAGCGACCTGGGCGGCGGCGGGGACGGCGGCGCCCGCTCGGACACCGCGATCCTGCTGCACGTCTACGCCGACCACAAGCACGCCGTCGGCATATCCATCCCCCGCGACTCCCTGGTCACCATCCCGCCGTGCAAGCTTCCCAACGGCAAGTGGACCAAGGAACAGACCAATGTGATGTTCAACAGCGCCTTCTCGGTCGGCGACAGCGACCAGGGCAATCCGGCCTGCACCCAGAACGCCGTCGAGAAGCTGACCAACCTGCGCGTCGACCACACCGTCGTGGTGGACTTCAACGGCTTCGCGTCGATGACCAAGGCGGTCGGCGGCGTCGAGGTCTGCCTGCCGACCGACATCCACGAGGGGGACCTCAACCCCAACCTCGGCCACAAGGGCAAGCTGGTCTTCCCCAAGGGCAAGCAGAAGGTCGAGGGCCAGGCCGCGCTGGACTACGTCCGGGTGCGGCACGGCATCGGCGACGGCTCCGACATCGGCCGCACCAAGCGCCAGCAGGCCTTCCTCTCCTCCCTCATCAAGGAGGTCAAGTCCCGCGGCATGGACCCGACCACACTGCTGCCGCTCGCCGACGCGGCGACCAAGTCGCTGACCGTCGACCCCGGCCTCGGCTCGGCCGCGAAGCTGCTCTCCTTCACCATGGAGCTCAAGGACGTCGACCTGCACGACATCAAGTTCCTGACCGTACCCTGGCGTTACGAGGGCCCGCGGGTCGCCCTCGTACACCCCGACGTGGACCAGCTGTGGGCCGCGCTCAAGGCCGACCGCACCATCGACGGGCAGGACGCGAGCGCCCCGGCCGACCCGGGCTCCGCCGCCCCCGCCCCCGCTCCCGCCGCCGCGCCGGCCCCGGCTTCCGCCCCGACACCCGCCCCCGACGCCAAGGCGGCCGAGGTGAAGGTCTCCGTGCTCAACAGCACCGGCGAGACCGGGCTCGGCGGCCGGGCCGCGGAGACCGTCAAGGGCGCCGGCTACACCGTCACCGGCGTCGGCAACGCGGTCGGCAAGCCGCGCAGCACCACCGTCGTCGAGTACGGCACCGGCGAGCGCACCGCGGCCGAGGCGGTCGCCAAGCTCTTCCCCGGCGCCACCGTGCAGCCCGGCGGCCGGGGCGTCAGCGTCGTCCTCGGCCACGACTTCGCCGCCGCCAACCCGGCGAGCGCCACCGCGCCGGCCCCCGGCGGCACGGCCACCGCCCCGGCCCCGCTGCCCACCAGCGTCAGCGGCGCCGCCCGCTCGGCCGACGACGACCCCTGCGCCAACCTCTCGTACGGCTGAGCCCGGCTGAGCCCGGTTGAGCCCGGCCGAGCCCTGCCACGGCCCCTCGGCCGAGCCTCGGTGGGGCGCCCGGCCGTTGCTCGTCCGAGGGGCCGCGGCTCGTCCGAGGGGGTGTCAGCGCCTCGTCCCGCAGGACGGGCAGAACGCCGCGCCGTCCGGGACGTCCCGGTTGCAGCTCGGGCACTGGACGGGCTGTGCCAGCCGGAAGCCGCAGCCCGGGCAGAACGGCGTGCCGTGGGTCTCGGTGTGGCACTGCGGGCAGACCAGCTGGCGCGGCGCGTTCACGTCGAACTCGGCCCCGGACTGCTGCCCGGACTTGTACGCCCGCTCGCTGACCGTGTCGTTGAGGCCGCGGTGCTGCGCCGCCATCGCCTCGGCCGCAGTGTCCGGGGCGCAGTTGTGGCACAGGCCCTGGGCCGGGTTGAAGCAGCGCCCGCAGACGTAGTGGGTGCACCGGGCGCAACGGTTGAAGTGGGACTGGGCGTTGGCGATGGACCGCTGGAAGGCGGCGTCCCGCGAGGTGCCCCAGGTCTGGCCGGCCAGCCCGTCGGCGGCGTTGCTGATGGTGTTGGCGTTGCCGCCGATGAGGTTCCAGGCCGCGCTGACGCCCTTGCCTATCCAGCCGGCCACCTGACCGGTCCTGAACGGCTCGAACGTCGAGCGCCAGGTGTCCGAGCAGCGGTAGCAGTAGAACTCGAACTGGAAGCCCGCGCCGGTGCCGTGCTGCTCGCACAGGTCGCGGTAGTTGTTGCTGAAGTAGATCTCCGAAGTCACGTCGTCCCCGGTCGCTAAGTGGCCTGCCAGCGGTCGCTCCCAGGGACGACAGGGGCTCGCCGAACGGTTCCGCCGGGACTCGCGTCCCGCCTGCTCAGAGCCCGGAGACGGGCAGCAGCAGCACCCGCGCCGGGTCGAACCGCTGCCAGAGCACGGGCTGCCCGCTGCGGCCGATCCGCAGCCGGCACCAGCGCTGCCCGGCCGCGTCCTGCCACCATGCGCTGATCCGGCCGAGTGCCCAGGCGCCGTCCCCGAGGTCCACCTCGACCGGCTGGTAGACCCACTGGACGTCCCGGTCCTCGCACTCCGCTTCCGCCGGGCCCCCGGCACCCTCGGCACCCTCGGGACTGCACTGACTCTCCATCACGGCTCCGTCTCCCGACCCGGCCCCGGCCTCCGGACGCCCGCTCGGGGCGGCCGGCGGCCGGAGGTGCAGCTCACCTCCAGAACTCTACAGGCGTGTAGAGATCGGCGGGAGGAGTTCCGTCGAAGACGATCGACCCGTGGCCCGTCGGCCGAGCGCCGGGGTGTGGTGGGCCCGGGCCGTGGGGGCCGGGCCGTGTGGGCCCGGGCCGTGGGGGCCGGGTTGGGCCGGCCTCAGCGCTCCTTGCGCGAGGACCGCCGCCGCCACAGGGCGAGCGGCACGATCCCGGCCAGCGCGGCGGCCTCCGGTGCCGGCAGCTCCTCGGCCGGCGCACCGGCCGCGCCCGCCGCCGCGGCCGGCACCTTGTCGAAGGTGTCCGGGACCGGCAGGGTCGACCAGTCGGACAGCGGCCAGGCCACCACGAAGGCCCGGCCGACCACGTTGTCCACCGGCACGAAGCCGTCGCCGGTCTGGTTGTGGTGCCAGCGGGAGTCGCGCGAGTTGTTGCGGTGGTCGCCCATCACCCACAGCTTGCCCTTGGGCACGGTGACGGTGCCGACCGGGTCGTCGTCGCAGGGCGTCGAGCCGGGGAACAGGTACGGCTCCTCCAGCGCGACGCCGTTGACCCTCAGCGGCGCGCCGGCCTCGCAGTCGACGGTGTCCCCGCCGACCGCGATCACCCGCTTGATCAGGTCCTTCTCGTCCGCCGAGGGCATCAGGCCGACGGTGCTCAGCACCTTCTGGACGGTGCCCGTCACGGAGCCGCCGGAGGTGGCCGGCGTGCCCTCCAGCCAGCCGCCCGGATCGCGGAACACCACCACCTCGCCGCGCTCGGGCTTGGCGCCGAACCACGGGGTGAACTTGTCGACCAGGACCCGGTCGCCGATCGCGAGGGTCTGTTCCATCGACCCGGAGGGGATGGAGAAGGCCTGGACGAAGAAGGTCTTGATGCCGAGCGAGAGCAGCAGCGCGATCACCAGCAGGATCGGCAGCTCCTGCCAGAACGGCCGCTTCTTCCGGGGGCGTTCGGCCTTCTCCTCGGCCTCCCCGTCGGGCGCCCCGGGCGCCTTCCCCGCGCCGCCGGCGCCCGTGTCCGCGCCCTCCGTCACCGTGGTGCCCGTACCCGCCTGCGCCCGGCCGTCCCGGGCGCCCTCGCGTTCCCCTGCTCCGCCGCTCTCACCGGACTCCGCGCTCCGCTGCACACTCATCTCCTCGGCCCCTCCCGCGGCCTGGCGGGAGCCGGTAGGAAGACCCCCTGTCAGGAACGAACCTACCGAACAGAGGTTCCCGGGCGCGCCCTGACGTGGATGCGCTCGCCCTGCGGACCGAACAGGCTGAGGAACTCCACCGGCTGCGGGCCCGCGTTGCCGAAGGCGTGCGGGGTGCGCGTGTCGAACTCGGCGGCCTCACCGGCCGTCAGCACCAGGTCGTGGGTGCCGAGCACCAGCCGCAGCCGCCCCGACAGCACGTACAGCCACTCGTACCCCTCGTGGACCTTCAGCTCCAGCTCGGGCCCGGCGTTCCTGCCCGGTGGCACGATGTGCTTGTAGGCGTGCAGCCCGCCCAGGTGGCGGGTGAGCGGGACGATGGTCTGGCCGTTCCTGGTCACCGGGCGCGGGTGGATCCTCGGGTCCCCGGTGGCCGGGGCGCCGACCAGTTCGTCCAGCGGCACCCGGTACTCCCGGGCCAGCGGCAGCAGCAGCTCCAGCGTCGGCTTGCGCTGCCCGGACTCCAGCCGGGACAGCGTGCTGAGCGAGATGCCGGTGGTGGCCGCCAGTTTGGCGAGGGTGGTGCCGCGCTCCCGGCGCAGCGCCCGCAGCCGCGGGCCCACCGTGGTGAGGACGTTCTCGAGCTCTTCGTCGGCCATGCCTGCCATTTGCCAGCACGGCAAGGCCGATTGTCAATCCGGCACACGGGTGAGGTCTCGGCCGCCACCCCTGCGGGTCACCCCCGCCGGTCCCGCCTATCCTCCCGTCATGCGCATCCTCCTCACCCGGGACAGCGTCTCGGCCGGCGACGACACCGACGCCCCGCACGCCGAGGCCGTCACGCTCCCCGACGGCCTGGACACCCCGGCGGCGCTCGCCGCCCTCGGACTCCCCAGGCCCCGGCTCCCGCTGATCGGCGGCGGCCGCGCCACCTGGGTGGTGCGCGGCGCGGACAGCAGCGCGCTCGCCGTCCTCGCCCAGCAGTGGCCGCGGCCCCGTCCGCTCCCGGCCGGCCTGGGCCCGCTCGAACGCCTGGCCGGAGCGGACGGCGCCGTCCGGCTGCACCTCGAGTACCGGCGCCAGACGGACCCGGCGGCCGAGTACGAGCGGCTGCTGCCCGGCTAGGGCGCTCGGTGGTCAGGGCGCGCCGAGGAGCCGGCGGAAGGGTCGTCCGGTCTCGCCCCCTCGGACCTACAGCCAGTCCCGCTTCTTGAACACCAGGTACAGCCCGGTGCACACCAGCGCCATCAGCCCGATCGCGAACGGGTAGCCGAAGACCCACTTGAGCTCCGGCATCGTCTCGAAGTTCATCCCGTAGACCGTTCCGATCAAGGTCGGCGCGAAGAGGATGGCCGCCCAGGAGGAGATCTTCTTGATCTCGTCGTTCTGCGCGTGCCCCGCCTCGGCGAGCTGCTTCATCTCCTCGTTCTGCCGCTGCGAGACCAGCGTCGCGTTGACGGTCAGGATGTTCTGGAGCATCTGCCGGAAGCCGTCCACCCGCTCGGCGGCGTAGGTGGCGTGGTCGGCGACGTCGCGCAGGTAGCGCTGGAGCTCGTCGTCGGTGCCGTACTTGCCGAAGCCCGCCTCCAGGCTCTTCATGATCTCCAGCAGCGGACGGGTGGCCCGCTGGAACTCGATCACCTCGCGGGACAGCTCGTAGATGCGGCGCGAGACCTGCGGGTCGCCGCCGAACACCTCGGTCTCGATCTCGTCGATGTCGTGCTGGAGGCCGGCGATCACCGGCGCGTAGCCGTCCACCACGGCGTCCAGCACCGCGTACAGCACCGCCTCCGGGCCGAGTGCCAGCAGCTCCGGGTCTTCCTCCAGGCGTCGGCGCACCGCCGAGAGGTCCGGGGCCTGGGAGTGGCGGACGGTGAGCACGAAGTCGGGGCCGACGAAGAGGTGGATCTCACCGAAGTCGACCTCCTCCGCCTCGTCCAGGTAGCGGGCCGCGCGCAGCACCACGAACAGGGTGTCGCCGTAGCGTTCCAGCTTCGGCCGCTGGTGGGCGACGATCGCGTCCTCGACGGCCAGCTCGTGCAGGTTGAACCGGTCGGCGGCCTCCAGCAGCTGCGCCTCGGCGGGGCGGAACAGGCCGATCCAGGCCATGGTGCCGGGCCGGCCGGGCAGCTCGCGGTAGATGTCGGCGAGGTCGGCGGGAGCCTCCGTCCGGCGGCCGTCCCGGTAGACCGCCGCGTCCACGACGGAACGTTCCAGCGTCACCGGTTCGACGGGCTGGTCGGGGCGCGGGTCCATCGAGTGCTCGGGCGCCGGCTGGGTGTCCGTGGACCGGACGACGGAACGGGAGAACGGACGCTTGCTCGCGCGCACGGCGCGCACACGCCAGTCGGACATGGCGGGGACCTCCACGGTGGATGCCCGGCCGCCGTACGGGAAGCACGGCGGACCGGAGGCGCCCGGCCGGCCGCCACGCGCACGGCGGACCGGAGGCGCCCCGTCGGGAGGACGAGGTCAGAGCCGCGCGGGAGCCGTACGGGAGGAGGTGTGCCGGGGGCCGCGAGTGGTGCGGGACAACCGGGGGCGGGGCCGACTTCGGCCCGTACTATTGCACTCCACGACTCTCACCTCCTGGCCTCCGCGCGCCTGCGCACCGGGAGGGGTGCCAGCACAACCCCGCCGAGTCTAGTACCCGCACGCCGCGGACTCCGACCCGGGCCCTGCCGCGGACCGCGCCCACCGCACCCACCGCTCGCGCCCGCACGCCAGGGACCGCCCGGTGCGTTCCTCACGCTGCGTCAACGGCCCCGCCGCGCAGGCGCGTTCGTCCGGAGCGAAGCGATCACGGGGAGGAGACGGCGCCACTACGCTACGTGCCATGACTTCTTCGGAGAGGGCCCCGGGGCGGGGAACGGCAGTGGTGATGGGCGGCGGGCTCGCGGGACTGGCGGCCGCGTGGGCACTGCGCGGGTTCGCCGAGCGGATCGTCGTGGTGGAGCGGGACCGGTACCCGGCGGGGACGGAGTTCCGGGCCGGGGTGCCGCAGGGCCGGCACGCCCACCTGGTGCTGGAGGCCGGGCACCGGCTGCTGGAGGAGATGATGCCCGGCATCCGGCAGGAGCTGACGGCCGCGGGCGCGCAGCAGGTGGCCGCCTCGGACGTCAAGTGGCTGTGCGCCGCGGGGTGGCTGGCCGAGTACCCGGCACAGGTGGGCTTCCTCTCCTGTACCCGGCCACTGCTGGACAAGCTGGTGCTGGACCGGGTCCGCGCCCACCCCGCGATCGAGATCCTGGAGGGGACGGACGTGGTCGGGCTGCTCGGCTCGGCGGGAGTGGTGACCGGGGTGAAGGTCCGCTCGCGCGGGTCGGCGCACGGCTCCGAGCGTTCCGAGAACGGTTCGGAGCGCGACGCGGAGCACGGCTCCGCGCACGACTCGGTGCACGACTCGGCGCACGACTCGGCGCGCGGCTCCGAGCGCGGTGAAGTGCGGGAGATCCCGGCCGAGTTGGTGGTGGACGCGGCAGGCCGTTCGACCTCGGTGCCGAAGTGGCTCGCCGAGCTGGGCTGCCCGCCGGTGCCCGAGGAGCGGGTGGACGCGGGCGTCGCGTACGCCTCCCGGATCTTCCACCGCCCCGCCGGGTCCGAGCTCGGGCCGGGCCGGGCGGCCTACCTGCAGACCAAGGCACCGGACGCGCCGCGCTTGGGCGTGCTGCTGCCGGTCGAGGGCGACCGCTGGATCGTCAGCCTCGCCGGGATGCGCGGCGCCGAACCGGGGCCCGGCGAGGAGGGGTTCACCGAGCACCTGGGCCTGCTGCGTGACCCGCTCCTGCGCGAGCTGCTGCGGGACGCCGAACCGGCGGGCGGGATACGCGGCTTCCACCCCGGCCCGGGCATGCGCCGACACTACGAGCGCAGTTCCCCGGACGGACTGGTGGTGGTCGGCGACGCCGCGAGCACCTTCAACCCGGTGTACGGGCAGGGCGTCACCGTCGCCCTGTTCTGCGCCCGGGAGCTGCGCCGCACCGCGAAGCGGCACGGCGGCATCGGGCACGCCACCGCACGGGCCGCACGGCACGCCGTCGCCGCCGCGTCCAAGATCCCGTGGATGATCTCCTGCGCCGAGGACGCCCGCTTCCGCGCCACCACCGGCGCGCCCTCCGGCAGCCTGGTCGGGCTCCAGCACCGGTTCTTCGACAAGGTGCTGGCCGCCAGCACCCGGGACCCGGCCGTCACTGCGGCGTTCCACGAGGTGATGTCGCTGGTGGCGCCGCCGTCACTGCTGTTCCGGCCGC
Source organism: Kitasatospora sp. NPDC096204 (assembly GCF_044763205.1). Taxonomy (NCBI): domain Bacteria; kingdom Bacillati; phylum Actinomycetota; class Actinomycetes; order Kitasatosporales; family Streptomycetaceae; genus Kitasatospora; species Kitasatospora sp. NPDC096204. The sequence goes on along the minus strand of NZ_JBIWFT010000026.1, from coordinate 75,665 downwards.
CGGTGCTCACGGCGATCCTGCGGGCCTGAGCAGGCGAATCGGCATCGGCCCGAGCCGGCATCGGCCCGAGCCGGCGTCGGCCCGAGCCGGACTTGACCTGAGGGGGCCGCGGACCGCAGACCATGGGCCCGAGGCCCTCAGGCCCGGCGCCGGGGGCGCCCGGGTGCTACTCGCCGAGGTGCGCCGCGACGTAGGGCAGCGCCACCTGTTCCAGGCCGCGCCGGCCGAAGGCGGGGTGGACGTTGACCTCGAAGACCACGCCGCCGCTCTCGGCGGCGAGGTCCACCCCGGCGAGGTCCAGGCCCAGGGAGGCGGCCGCCGCGACGGCCGCCTCCGCCAGCCCGTCGGGCAGGTCGCCGTAGTCCAGCAGGGTGGAGACGGCGCCCCGGCTCTCGTTGCAGGGCGCGTCCGGGTCCGCCTGGACGTGCTCGACCACCCGGACCACCCGCCCGTGCAGCACCACCACCCGGTACTGGTGGCGGCTCCCGTCCGGGAGGACGTTCCGGGCGTCGCGGGCGATCAGCCAGTCCGCCCCCACCCGCGCGTAGTGCCGCGCGGCAGCGTCGAGCTGGGCACGGGTGGTGACGTGGAAGACGTCGCCCCCGCCCATCCCGACGCAGGGCCGGGCCCAGACGTCGCCGCCGAGTTCCGCGAAGGCCTCGGCGGCGGCCTCCGGGCTCGGCTTGGAGAGCGCGATGCTGGGCATGTGCGGCACGCCGTCCCGGACGAAGCGGGCGACGGTGAGGTCCTTCTCGGTGGCCGCCCGCCACGCCTCGGCGTCGACTCCGAGCGACCGGGCGCCGAATCCGCGCAGCCGCCGCTGGCAGTCCTCGAACGCGCGCCGCCGGTCCGGCGGGATCTCGTACACGATCACCGTGTCGGCGGACACCCTCCGACCGCCCGCCTCCAGCCGGAACCCGCCCTCGTCGTCGGCCTCGACCAGGCCGCTGCCGCCGGTCATGAAGTGCCGGGCGTCCAGGTGTACGGGCTCCCGGCCGGTCAGCGTCCGCGCGGCGGCGGCGAGCACCTTCCGGCTGCCTTCGGTCGAACTGTGGTCGGTCAGGAGTACGAGGTCGCGTCGGGCCATGCGGACATGCAAGCGATTGCAGCGTGATCACGACAAGAGCGCCCTGTGCGCCATCCGCCGAGCCGCATGGCCGAAACCTCACCGCTGTAGGCGGGGCAGCGTCCACCGACGACCCGCTCCGGATGTGGACAGCGCACACCGACGACCCGCTCCGGATGGGTCACCCGTTAATTCGGATGCGCTCGCTCCGCCCCAACAACTACCGTGCCCCACATGTCTACGCCCCGAATCTCCTAGCCGACGGACCGCTTCCACGCCACCCGTCTGTCCGCTAGTCGTTTCGGAGCGTTATCCCATGATCACCACCCGTGGTGTCGACGTGCGCGTCGGCGCCCGCCTGCTGCTGTCCGATGTCACCCTGCACATCGCCCCCGGCGACCGGATCGGCCTGGTCGGCCGCAACGGCGCCGGCAAGACCACCCTGCTCGCCACCCTCGCCGGTCAGCTGGCGCCCGCCGCCGGCACCGTCACCCGGACCGGGGCCGTCGGCTACCTCCCGCAGGACTCCCGCGCCGCCGACCCGTCGGTCACCGTCACCGACCGCATCCTGTCCGCCCGCGGCCTGGACGGCGCCGTCCACGCCCTGCGCGCCGCCGAGGCGGCGATGGCCCGGGCCGGGTCGGCGGCCGAGGAGCGCCGGGCGATGGACTCGTACGTCCGGGCCGAAGCCGGGTTCCAGTCCCGGGGCGGCTACGCCGCCGAGGCCGAAGCGGCCCGGGTCGCGGCCGGCCTCGGCCTGCCCACCCGGGTGATGGACTCCCCCGTCGGCACGCTCTCCGGCGGCCAGCGCCGCCGGGTCGAGCTGGCCCGCATCCTGTTCGCCGACCACGGCACCCTGTTGCTGGACGAACCGACCAACCACCTGGACGCCGACGCCATCGCCTGGCTGCGCGGCTTCCTCGCCGGCCACCAGGGCGGGCTGGTACTGATCAGCCACGACCTCGGGCTGCTCGCGGAGACCGTCAACCGGGTGTTCCACCTCGACCCGCAGCGCGCCACGGTCGACGTCCACAACACCGGCTGGCAGACCTACCTGACGCAGCGTGCCGCCGACGAGCGCCGCCGCACCCGGGAACGGGCCAACGCCGAGCGCAAGGCCGCCTCCCTGCACGCGCAGGCCGACCGGATGCGGGCCAACGTCGCCACCGCGACCACCGCCCGCAGCATGGCCCGGCGGGCCGACCGGATGCTCGCCGGACTCGAACCCGTCCGACAGGCCGAGCGCACCGCCCGGATCCGACTGCCCGAGCCCGCCCCGTGCGGCCGGATGCCGCTCGGCGCGATCAGCCTCGCCAAGTCCTACGGCGGCCGGCCGGTGCTGACCGGCCTGGACCTCGCCGTGGACCGTGGCAGCCGGCTGGTCGTGCTCGGCCTGAACGGGGCCGGCAAGACCACCCTGCTGCGCATCCTGGCCGGCCGGGAGACCCCGGACTCCGGCCGCGTCGTCCCCGGCACCGGACTGCGGCTCGGCTACTTCGCCCAGGAGCACGAGACCCTCGACCCGGCACTCAGCGTGCGCGACAACCTCGCCGAGGCCGCGCCCGGCCTGACCGACGGCGAACTGCGGCACGTGCTCGGCGCGTTCCTCTTCCGGGGCGACGACGCCGACAAGCCGGCCGGGGTGCTGTCCGGCGGGGAGAAGACCCGGCTCGCCCTCGCCGCCCTGGTGCACTCCGGCGCCAACGTCCTGCTGCTGGACGAACCGACCAACAACCTCGACCCGGCCTCCCGCACGGAGGTCCTGGCGGCGGTCGGCACCTACCCGGGCGCGATCGTGATGGTCACCCACGACCCGGGCGCCATCGAGGCCCTCCGGCCGGACCGCGTGCTCCTCCTGCCGGACGGCGACGAGGACCTCTGGCACGACGCCTACCTGGACCTCGTCGCGCAGTCCTGACATTCGTTCGCCGCCCGCCCCGCCCCGCCGAGGCTCCTCCCGGCGGGCGGGCCGGGCACGGGCCCGCGCCGCGAACCGACCGGGCGCGATGTGGTGTTCGCCACGGCGCGGGTGAAGCCCCCCGCCCCTCGGCCTCCCACCACCAGCAGCACCACGTCCTCGGCGGCGGCCGCCTTCAACCAGCACCTGCGCGGGTGTGCCCTCCTCCACCCGGGCGGTCACCTCCGCCGGGGGGCTCGGCGCCGACCGCCTTCTCGATGCTCTCGGCCAGGGCCCGGCCGGTTCCCGCACCATCCCCTGGCAGCATCCGCCGGGCCGGCGGGATCCGCACCTCGGCCCCGGAGGCGCCGCAGCCCCCTTCTCGCGGCGACCGCCGTCCTCGGGAGACGCCGCACTCCGGGTCCGGCACGACCGGACCGGCGGCCGCGAGTGCCGGCCGGACCTCCGCGGAGAACTCCCTCCCGGCTCGGCCCGTCCCCGTGGCGGGCACCCGCCTCCCGGTCGGGCCGCGGACGGACGTGCCGCCGGACGGTTCCCGGAGGATCATGAAGGTCTACGGACCGTCCCCCACCGGGCCTCCCCGGAGCCAGCGGGCCGGACGGGCCGCAGCTCAGGCCGTCGCCGGGTCGTACATCGAGGAGGTCGCCGTGAACACCACTCCCGCGTCGGGTCCCCCTGGTCCGATCGTCGTCGGTACGGACGGCTCGGAGCACGCCCGCCGGGCCGTGCTCTTCGCTCTTCGCGAGGCGCAGCTGCGCGGAGTCGGCGTGCGGGCCGTCTGCGCCTTCGGCGGCAAGCACGCCGAGCCGGCGGCCCGGGCCGTGACGGGCTGGGGCGGGGGCGGCGAACCGGCTCCGCACCTGCGGGACAGCGTCGCCCGCGACGTGACGGACTCGGTCGAGGAACTGCGACGGCAAGTCGGCGAGCCGTACGTGGAGATCGAGGTGCGCTGCGAGCGCGGCCGGCCCACGCAGGTCCTGCTGGACGCGAGCCAGGACGCCGACCTGCTGGTGGTGGGCTCCCGCGGCGCCGGCCTCTGGGGCCGGCTCTCGCTCGGCTCGACCAGCACCGAGATCGTCCACCACGCCCACCTCCCCGTGGTCGTCGTGCCGCCCGGGCCCGAGGGCACGACCGGGTGAGGCCCGCGCCCGTGAATCGGCGGACCTCCCGGAGGAGAACACGGCACGCCGCCCCGAACCGCCCGCACCCGGCTCCCCCTCACCGAGCGGGAGGCCTTCCGTCCGGGCGGTTCGGGGCAGCGGTCCTCGTGTCTCCTCATGCCGCGATCAGGTGGTCGCGGATCTTCTCGTCGTCCCGGACCAGGGCGCGCAACAGCGCGGTCCGGCGGACGACTCCCACCAGTCGGCCGTGCTGGTCCGTCACCGGCATCCGCTTGAGCTTCGACCGAGCCGCGACGCGGGCGGCGTCGGCGACTGTCGTACCCGGGCGGACCGAGACGGCGGGCACCGACATCAGGCTGGCGGCGTTCTCACCCCGTGCCTTCTCGTGGAGGCGGTGCTCGCGCAGGCGGCCGATCGGGCCGGGGCGCTGCCTCTCGGCTTCGACGGCGGCCTTGGCCAGCAGATCGGACTCGGACACCATCCCGATCACCCGGTCCTCGGCGTCCACGACCGGCACCGCGCCGATGTCCTCCCGGTCCAGCATGCGGGCCAGCTCCAGGAAGGGCAGGTCGCCCCGGACGGACAGGGCGGGTACGTCCATGACCTCGCGCACCCGCATGACCTGCGGGACCTCCGGCTCGACCGGTACGCCCTCGGCCGTCTCCGCCGGGACCGGTGCGCCCTCGGCCGCCTCGGCCGGCTGGGGCCGCTCGGCGCCCCGGGAAGCGGTGGCGGAGGCGACGGCGCCGAGATAGCGCAGCAGCGTCTCCTGGCGGTGCGGCTCCTCGGGGCTCCACGCCTTGCCGGGTGTGGCACGGCGGGCCTCCGCTCCAGCGGAAAAGTCATCGTGCTCGCTCACGGCGGTCCTCCCTGTCACGGTGTTCCTCACTGCGGCCAGTGTCCGTCCGGCGCCGCCGTCCCGGCTTGTGCCGGTCGGCCCCAGGCCGGCGGCGGACGGCCCAACAACGGGCGACACACCGGGACGAGCGTGGAGACTGGAGTAGGGGCCGACCGCAGGAGGCTTCGCATGGCGCGACTTCGGGACTTCCTGGCGCGGTTCCGCCCGCTGGGTGCGCCCGGGGCGGCTGCCACCGGTGTCCCCGCCGACCGCGCGGCCGAGCTGGAGGCGGAGCTGGCACCATCGCTGGCGCAGTTGACACAGGCCCAGGAGGAGGCGGCGGCCGTCCGGACGGCGGCCGCCGACGAAGCCGAACGCATCCGACGGGACGCGGCCCGTCATGCGGCGCGGATCGTCGACGAGGCCAGGGCTCGGACAGCGCAGGTCCGCGCGGAGAGCGCGGCTCCGGCCCGGCGGGCGGCCGAGGCCCAGGCGGCCGAGCTGATCGCGGCCGCCGATCGGGCCGCCTCACAGGTGCGCCGCAGGGCGCGCGAGCGGATGCCCGAACTGGCCGACCGGGTGGCGGAACTCGCCCTGGCCGACGCCCGGGAGCCGAGGAGGTCCCGGTGAGCGCCGCGTGGGTCGGCGGGGTGACCCGGGCGAGGAGCCTGCTCTCGCGCCGCCTGGGCCGGCCGGAGGCCCGGGAACTCGCCGCCTGCGCCGGGCTCCCGACAGCCCTGCGTCACCTGGCCGTCACGCCCTACCGCAGGTTCCTGCCGACCGACGCAACCCTCGCGCAGGCGCAGCGGGCCGTCTCCGCGACCCTGCTGTGGCACCTGCGGGTCCTCGCGGGCTGGCTCCCGCGCGCCGGGGGGATCGCATTGCGCCCTGGCGGCCGGGTTCGAGATCGCCAACATCGAGGAGCGACTGCGGCCGCCGGACGGGCCGCCGCCGTACCGGCTGGGGGGCGTTGGCCACCGCCTGGCGGCGGGTGGAGCGGGCCCGCACCCCCGGCGAGGTGCGGGCGGCGCTGGCGGCCTCGGCCTGGGGCGACCCGGGCGGGGAGGATCCGGCGACCGTGGCCGTGGTGCTGCGGATGGTCGCAGCGGCCCGTACCGCGGAGACGGTGCCGCCCGCCAGACGATGGGCACAGGGCCGGGCCGCGCTGCTGACCGCCCGCAGCCTCTTCGTCGCCGGTCGGCACCTCCCGGCGGAGGCGGCCCGGGAGGCGGGTCGGCTGCTGCGGCCGGGAGCGGTGGAGGCGGCCTCGTTCGAGGAGTTCCGGCAACGGATGGATCCGGCCGCGGCCTGGGCGGTGGCGGGTCTGGACGGCTCGGACGAGCTGTGGCGGGCGGAGGCCCGCTGGTGGGAGGTGCTCGAACAGGACGGCCGCGAGCTGCTGCGCGACAGCCGCTACGGGCTGGCGCCGGTGGTGGGGGCCGTGGCCGTGCTGTCCGCGGACGCCTGGCGGGTACGGGCCGCCCTGGAACTCGCCGAACGCGGCGGCGGACCGTTGGAGGCGTTCGATGCGCTGGGCTGAGGCCGTCACACCGGTTCGGATGCGACGGGTCGCGATCGTCGCCCCGAGCGCGGCCCTGCGCGAGACGCTGCTGCTGGTGGCCGACGCGGGCTGCGTCGAGGTCGAGCGGATCGAGGAGGCCCCGCCGGGCCCGGCGGGGCGGCGCCTCCAACGGCTGTCCGCCGCCCCTGGCACTCCGACGCTCCTGGCCGGGCCCGAGCCGGACCTCGACGCGTTGGAGCGGGAAGGACGGCTGGGGCTGCTCGCGGGTGAGGCCCAGATCGAGCAACACGCGGCAGCGGCGGTCCACCGGGGCGAGGTCGCCGCGCTGGCCGGCTGGTGCCCGGCGAGGGCCGTCCCGGCGCTGGCCGGGCGGTTGGCCGCGGTCGGCGGCGCTCTCGTGCCGGTACGGGCACCGCGCGGGGTCGATCCGCCCACGCTGCTGGCCACCGGACCGGTGCGGCAGGCGTTCACTCCCCTGGTGACGACCTACGGGACGGTGCCGTACCGGGACCTGGACCCGACCTGGTCGGCCGGGATCGCGTACGTGGTGATGTTCGGCCTGATGTTCGGCGACGTCGGACACGGCGTGCTGCTGCTCCTGGCCGCGTCGCTGCTGGGCTCCGGACGCCCCCGGCGGGCGGCGCGGTTGCTCCCGCTGTGGCCGTTCGTGGCCGGGGCCGGGTTGGCCAGTGTGCTGGCGGGCCTGGCGTACGGGGAGTTCTTCGGTCCGACCGGTGTGCTGCCCGTGCTCTGGATGGATCCGCTGGACCGGCCGGAACGGCTGCTGGTGGCGGCCGTCGGTCTGGGCGGGGTGCTGCTCACGCTCGCCTTCGTGGGCGGCGCGGTGAACCGGTGGCGCGAGGGCGGTCCGGCCAGGGCCCTGTACGCGGTCTCGGGGGTGGCGGGGCTGGCGCTCTTCCTGGGCCTCGCCGCGCTCGGCGGCGGGTGGTACCTGCGCCTGCCCGCGCTGCTGGGCGTCGGGGCGGTGCTCACGGTGGCCGGGCTCGGGGCCGCGGGTGTGGGGCTGTTCACGGGCAGCGCCGGCGGGGCGGGCGGAGCGGCGCAGACCGCCGTGCAACTCTTCGACGCGGTGCTGCGGATCTTCGCGAACACCGTGTCCTTCGCCCGGCTCGCGGCCTTCGGCCTCACCCACGCGGCGCTCGGGCAGGTGGTCTGGCGCGGCACCGCTGGGCTGGCCGAGCGCGGGCCCTGGGGGGTGCTCGGCGCGGTGGTCCTGTTCACCGTCGGCAACGCCGTGACCTTCGCGCTGGAGGCGCTGGTGGCCGGTGTGCAGGCGCTGCGGCTGGAGTTCTACGAGTTGTTCTCCCGGGTGTTCGAGGGCCTGGGCCGCCCGTTCCGGCCCTGGCACCTGCCCGTCCGACGAGCGGAGGAGTCCCGGTGATCGCTTGGCTGATCGCGCTTCCCGTCCTGGCCGCCGCTTTCGGCGTGGTCCGTCTGCTGACCCGCCGGCGAGGACGGTCGGCCGTGCGTTGGCTGCTCGGTGCCAACGCCGCCGTGCTCGGCGGGGCGCTCGCGCTGCTGGTGACGGCCCTGAACGCCCCGGCCCAGGCGGCGGCGCCCGTCGCGGCGGCGAACTCAGGGTCCGGATCGGCCGCGCTGATCGGGGCCGGAGTCGCCGTCGCCGGTGCCTCGATCGGCGCGGCGATCGCCGTCGGCTACACCGGCGCGGCGGCGATCGCCGCGATGAGCGAGCGGCCCGAGTTGTTCGGCCGGGCGATGGTCATCGTCGGACTGGCCGAGGGGATCGCCGTGTACGGGCTGGTGGTGGCGATCCTGCTGATCGGGAAGGCCTGACCGTGGGCACCGTCGCCGCCGTCGGCGAGCGGGCCCGGGTGGCCGGCTTCGCGTTGGCCGGGGTCGTCGTGCTGACCGCCGAGCAGCCGGTCGAGGTCCGGAAGGCGTGGGAGGACCTGCCCCGGGGGACGGCACTGGTGATCGTCACCCCGGCGGCGGCCCTGGCGCTCGGCCCCGAACGGCTGGACGCGGGCCGGCCGCTCACGGTGGTGCTGCCGTGACCGGCGGCGCACCGGCCCCGCACGCGGATGCCCTGGCCCCGGTCCGGGCCGAGCTGCTGCGCACTGCCCGGGCCGAGGCCGAGGCGGTGCTGGCCGAGGCGCGGCGCAACGCGGAGGAGACCGAGGCCGCCGCCCGGGCCGAGGCCGAGGCGGTGCTGGCCGAGGCGCGGCGTCAGGGCGTCCAGGACGGGCGCGGCGTCGCCGCGGGCGAACTCGCCCGGGCGCGCCGCGCGGCCCGGACCGCCGAACTGGCCGCCCGGGGCGAGGCGTATGCCGACCTGCTCCGGCTCGCCACCGAGCGCGCCCGGGAGCGGTACGGGGCGGACCCGGCGATCTCCACCCGGCTCACCGAGCGGGCCCGCGACCTGCTCGGGCCGGGCGCCCGGATCACCGCTCATCCGAACGGCGGGCTGCTCGCCGACGTGCCCGGGCGGCTGGTCGACTTCGGTCTGCCGACTCTCACGCGCCGGGCGCTGGAGCGCTTGGGTCCCGAGGTGGAGCAGCTGTGGAGCCCGGAAGCCGACGGCGGGGACTCCGGTGGCTGAGGCGGCCCCGTCGCGGGTCCTCCGGGTGGCCGGGCCGCTGGTCGAGATCACGTACGGCGGTGACCTGGCCATGCACGACGTGGCACTGCTCGGCCCGGCGGAGCTGCCCGGGGAGGTGGTGGCCATCACCGGCGGTACGGCGACGGTGCAGGCGTACGAGTACACCGGCGGTCTGACACCGGGGCAGCCGGCCCGCTCCCAAGGCGGCCCGCTGCGCGTCGCGCTGGGGCCCTGGCTGCTCGGCGGCGTCTACGACGGCCTGCTAAGGCCCCTGACCGCCGCGGGCGACTGGCTGGTCCCCGGACTCGGTGCCGCTGTCGACGACGGCCGGGCCTGGCACTTCGAGCCAACCGCGGCGGTGGGCGACTCGCTGCCCGAAGGGGCAGAGGTCGGCGAGATCACCGGAGCGGCGGTTCCCCTTCCCGTCCTCGTACCGCCCGGCGTCTGCGGCCCGCTGTCACATGTCGCGGCCGGGGGGCCGTACGGGGCCGACGCGGTGCTCGCGGTGATCGGCGGCACGGAGGTCGGAATGGGCGAGCGGTGGCCGATCCGCAGGCCCCGGCCGGTCCGGGAGCGGGTGGACGCCGCCCGGCCGCTGCACACCGGCCAACGCGCCGTCGACCTGCTCTTCCCGGTCGCCCGGGGCAGCTCGGTCGCCGTCCCGGGCGGCTTCGGCACCGGGAAGACCGTGCTGCTGCAGCAGATCGCCAAGTGGTGTGACGCCGACGTCATCGTGTACGTGGGTTGCGGCGAACGGGGCAACGAGATGGCCGAGGTGATCGCCGACCTGAGCGGCCTCGACGACCCGCGGACCGGCGGCCGGCTCGCCGACCGCACGGTCGTCATCGCCAACACCTCCAACATGCCGATGATGGCCCGCGAGGCGAGCGTGCACACCGGGGTGACGGTCGCCGAGTACTTCCGGGACCTCGGCCTGGACGTGGTGGTGATCGCCGACTCCACCTCCCGTTGGGCCGAGGCGTTGCGGGAGTTCGCGTCCCGGATGGGCGAGCTGCCCGCCGAGGAGGGCTATCCGGCGGGGCTCGCCTCCGAGCTGGCCGCCTTCTACGAACGGGCCGGAGCCGTGCGCACGCTCGGCGGTGCGCTGGGCTCGGTGACCGTCGTCGGTGCCGTCTCACCGCCCGGCGGTGACCTGACCGAACCCGTGACCGCGCACACCGAGCGCTTCGTGCGCTGCCTGTGGACGCTCGACCGCGAACTCGCCTACGCCCGGCACTACCCGGCCGTCTCCTGGCCCGGCTCCTTCTCCCGTGACGCCACCCTCCTCGCCGCCGCCCACGCCGCCGCCGGAGACCCGTCCTGGGCCGAGCGCCGTGCGCGGATCGCCGCGCTGCTGGCCGAGGCGGACCGGCTGGCCGACCTGGTCGAGCTGGTGGGCATCACGGCGCTGCCCGATCAGGAGCGGCTCAGCGTGCTCGCGGGGCGTCTGGTCCGGGAGGCGGTGCTCCAGCAGAGCGCGCTGTCGGCACACGACGCGTACTGCGCACCACCGAAGACCGCTGCCCTCGCGGAGGCCGTGCTCTCCGTGGTCGCCCGCTGCCGGGAACTGGTCGACACCGGCACGGCGGTGGACGCCGTGGAACAGGCCGACTACACCGCGCTGCTGCGGGCCGGCGAGGAGCTCGGCCCGGCCGACGCGGCAGGGGTTCTGGCCCGCCGGGACGCGCTGCTCGCCGCACTCGGAGCGCTGCGATGACCGCGCCATGGGACCCGTCGGCCCATGAGGAGGTCGAGTACACGGATGTCCGTGAGCTGCGCGGTCCGCTGCTCGTGGTGGGCGGGGTCGCCGGGGTCGGCTGGGACGAGTTCGTCCGGATCACCCTCGGCACGGGCGAGCAGCGCCACGGCCTCGTCCTGGAGGCCGACCGGGACCTCGCCGTGGTGCAGGTGCTGGAGGACACCGCCGGCATGGACCCGGCCACCACCCGGGCGGCCTTCACGGGGAGCCCGCTGCGTGTCCCGGTCGGCACGGGCTGGCTGGGGCGGGTCTGCAACGGGCGCGGTGAGCCCGTCGACGGCGGCCCGCCCGTGTTCGGGGCGACCACCGCCCCGGTCGGCGGAGCACCGATCAACCCGCGGCGGCGTGAGCCTCCGGCCGAGCCGGTGCTGACCGGGATCGGCGCCGTCGACGTGCTCACCACCCTGGTGCGCGGGCAGAAACTGCCGGTGTTCTCGGCAGCCGGCCTGCCGCACCTCGAACTGGCCGTCCAGATCGCCGCCCAGTCCACCAGCGGCGGCGAGTCGTTCAGCGTGGTCTTCGCCGGAATCGGCCTCACCCACGCCGACGCCGCCTTCGTCCGGAACGCCCTCGCCGAACGATCCGGGGCCGGTGAACTGGTGCTGCTGCTCAACACCGCCGACGACCCGGTGATCGAGCGGCTGCTCACCCCTCGGATCGCGCTCACGGTCGCGGAGCACCTCGCCTTCGAGGGTGGGCGGCACGTCCTGGTGGTGATGACCGACATGACCGCGTACGCCGAAGCCCTCCGCGAGGTGTCCGCCGCGCGCGGCGAGATCCCCGCCCGGCGGGCCTACCCCGGCTACCTGTACAGCGACCTGGCCTCGCTGTACGAGCGCTGCGGCCGGATCCAGGGCCGGCCCGGTTCGGTCACGGTACTGCCGGTGCTGACCATGCCCGCCGGGGACATCACCCATCCGGTGCCGGACCTCACCGGCTACATCACCGAGGGCCAGATCGTCCTCAGCCACGAGGTGCACGCGCGCGGCGTCTACCCTCCGGTGGACGTGCTCTCCTCGCTCTCCCGGCTGATGCGCAGGGGCGCCGGACCGGGCCGCACCCGGCCCGACCACCTCGACGTCGCCGCGCAACTGCTGGCCGCACTCGCCCGCGCCCGGCAGGTCGGCGAACTCGCCGACCTGATCGGCCGCTCCGCCCTCAGCCCCACCGACCAGCGCTATCTGGAACTCGACGGCGCCTTCCCGCACCGCTTCCTCGCCCAACGCCCCGACCGGAACCTGCCGTTGGAGGACGCCCTGGACCGGGCATGGGAGGTCCTGCTCACCCTGCCACGCAGCCAACTGGCCATGTTGCCCACCGAGCTGCTCGACGCTCGCGGTGCGCGATGACCGCACGGCGCCGCGCCCCCACCGGTCGGGCCGCCCGACTGCGCCTGCGGCACAGCCTGGACGTCGCCCTGCGCGGCGCCGAGCTGCTGGACCGCAAACTGCGGATCCTCCGGAAGCGGCACGCACTGCTGCACGGACAGGAGCAGGACGCCGAACGGGCCTGGCAGGAGCGGCTGGCCGAGGCCGAGACCTGGCTGCTGCGCGGAGTGCTGCTGAACGGCGAGCGCGCCCTGGCCACAGCGGCGCCGGCCGGCCGGGCCGACGTCACGGTCGAATGGACCGTGTCCATGGGGGTGCGGCACCCTTCGGGCGTCTCCTGCACCGACGCCGTGCGGAGCGACCGGGAGCCGGTGCCGGCCAACACCGCGCTTGTGCGCGCCGAAGCCGCCTACCGGGAGGCCGTCCGCGCGGCCGCCGCCCTCGCCTCGGCCCGTACCGCGACGCGACTCATGGCAGCGGAGGCCGGGCGCACCGCCCGGCGGGTCCGCGCCCTGCGGCAGCGCTGGATCCCCCGGTTGTGCTCCGAGCTGGCGGCCGTGGACCAGGCCCTGGAACAGGCCGAGCACGAGGACGCGGTACGACGGCGCTGGGCAGCGGCGCAGCAGGGCCACGGCCGCGGTCGCTGACCGCGCGGTTACCCACCGCGAAGCCGGTCGCACCGCTTGGGGCCGTCGGGGGCCGCCGACCTGCGGCTCTGGCCCGACCGGCCCTTCCCCGCCGGTCGGCGGCGGCCGATGATGAGGATGGTCGGGGCTCCGCACAGGGCCGGTGACGACGTCGGCCGGGGCCCACGAAGGAGTCTGCGATGAACGGCTTCGAAACGCGCCGCCCCGTGATCGTGGGCGTCGACCGCTCCGAGGCGAGCCGGTGGGCCGTGCGCTGGGCGTCGGACGAGGCGGCGGGGCGCCACCTGCCGCTGCGGCTGCTGCACGCGCAGAAGTGGCCGACCGGCGGGGCCGCCGATGAAGCGGGCCACCCTTGGGCGATCGGCGTGCGGGCCGCCGGGGAGGCGGTGCTGGACACCGCCCGGCTGCTGGCCGGCGAACGACACCCCGGGCTGGAGCTCACCTCGGAGCTGGCCGAGGGCCAACCCGTGCGCGTCCTGCGCGACGCGGCCGACGAGGCCGCGCAACTCGTGCTCGGCGTCCGCCGGTTGAGCGAGCCACGCTCGGCGCTTCCGATCGGCTCCAAGGGAGCCTCGCAGGCCGGCCACCTGAACTGCCCTCTCACGCTCGTCCCCGAACCCGCCGAGGGCGTCTCCGCTCCCGGGCCGGTCATGGTCGGGGTGGACGGATCCCCGGCCTCCCATGCCGCGGTCGGCCTGGCTTTCGAAGAAGCCGCGATGGCCGGCACCGACGTGCTGGCGGTGGAGGTCCGACGCCCGACCGAGGCGGGGCGGCCCGATGTGATCGAGGAGTCCCTGGTGGACCTGTCCGAAGCGCTGGCCGGATGGCGGGAGAAGTTCCCGGACATCCGGGTGCGGCACGAGGTGCTCACCGGTTCCCCCGCGCCCCTGCTGGCCACTGTCGCGACCCGCTCCCACTGTCTGGTGATCGGCAGCCGGGGTCTCGGCGGCTTCCGCAGCCTGCTGTTCGGCTCCACCGGCCGCGCCCTGGTGCACCGCTGCACCGTCCCGCTGGTGATCGTGCCGAACGTCACCCCGGCCTGATCAAGGAGGTCGTCATGAAGACCACGAACGACGACCAGGCGCGATCGCGCCCGGTCGACCCCGGTGACCTCGGCCGGCGGGTCACCCACCGCCGTACCCAACTCGGGCTCACCCGCGAGTCGGTGGCCGAACGCGGCGGCCTGGACGCCGGATTCGTCGCGTACCTGGAGACGCACTCCGTCCCGGTCGGCGTCACCACCCTCACCAGGCTCGCCGACGCGCTCGACACCACCGTCAACGACCTGCTAGGCGGCGGGCGCGACGTGCCGTCCGGCCGGGCCCCCGCCAACACCCGGGTACGGACCGAGGAACTGGACCCGGCGGGCTGCTGGAGCAGGCTCAGCCCCCGCGGCGTCGGCCGGGTGATCCTGATGGCACCGAGCGGCCTGGTGGCGCTACCCGTCAACTACCAGGTACTGGACACCACCATCCTCTACCGCACCGAGGCGCACGGCACCCTCGCCCGGGCCGCGGGCAGCGAAGTCGCCTTCGAGGTCGACCGGTTGGACGAGGTGTTCGCCACCGGCTGGAGCGTCCTCGTGAACGGCACCGCCTCGGTCCTCTCCGACGAAGAGGTCGCACTCCGGCTCCGGCAGCACGCCGACCCCGGCCCCTGGGCAGGCGGCACCCGTGACACCTGGATGCGCATCAGCCCCACCGGGATCTCCGGCCGGATCATCCGCCCGAACGGGCCTGCGATCATCGAGGAGGAGTTCCCCCATTGACTTCACCGTGCCGGTGGCCATGCGCTCCTCCTTCGCGGGAACCGATCGGGTCCCACGGGCGCGGACCCGAAGGTGCTCGCCTTGATCCGGAGCGGTGCCGAACAGGAAGCGAAGCGACCGACCGCCCAGGCCACGAGGACAGCGGCCGGAGAGGGCAACCGGGTGAGTTCAGGCCTCTCCCGGCAGATCCCGAGCGCCTGGGTGGTATGTGATGCCTTGTTCAAGGATTCGAGTTTCCGCCGGCCGTCACGCGCGCGCGGATGGAATTTGAACCAGAGGAATGAACACGTGGCAGCGCTTGGGGGCGACCCCACTCCGCCGGGCCAAGAGGACTCGACTCTTGCGAAGGTAAAGAACGGGCTGGGGTTCCTTCTCGCCGCCTTCGCTGCCCTGCTGAACGTCCTGGGCTTGCAGAGCTCCGAACTCTCGTCAGTGCTGCGCAACGAGCCGCACGAGGCAGCCGTCGTAGCGGCCCTTCTGGCCGGGGCCCTGGCCGCCGCAGCGGCCAGCATCTTCATTCCGAACACCAGGCGCATTCCCTCCTACTGGGCCCCGGTCACCCTGGCGTGCCTGGTCGCCCTGGCCGCTGCAGTGATTTCCACGATCAGCATCCCCGGGGTGTCGTCGGAAACCAGCAAAGAGTTGGCGGGAATTGCCGCAGGCGGCCTGATCGTCATCGTCACAACCTCGGTCCTGGTCGCGCGAAAGCTCTGGAAAACCAAGGGCCTCGGCGAACCGGAAGTGTCCCTCACGTCCATTCTCCTGCTGTGCTCCGTGGTTCTGCTGTCTCTTGCGGCATTCGCGGCAGGGCGAGTGGAGGCGCGCAGCCAAGTAGACTCCACACATCCGCAGTTCTCCGCCGTCATCAAGCAGGCCGGCTCATTGTCATTCGTGTCGATCACACTCGGCGCCTCCAAGCTCAGGGATGAAGAGCAAGTGGGGATCCTGGTTCGCGGAGTTCCCCGCACCATGGATCTTGCCGCAAGATGCAGGAATTCCGTTCGGGTCGACACTTGCCTCATCGGACACGTTTGCACATACAAGGACGACCCGTGTGAGATCATCGCGAGCGGGCCGCTCAAACCCGACGCAACCGGCTCCATCAAAGTGACCGTCGAGGCGCCGTTTCAACTTTCCTCGTACCAGTTTCTCGACGTGCGGGCGACACTCTGCCAGATTGATCCCGATTCGCGGAACTGTAGATACGGAGAAAAGGACGCGATCCTGTTCCTCCGCGTTCCGTCCGAAGCTCAAGGAGTTTCGTGAGCGAGGAGTCGGCCGAGAGGGCCGGAGGCCGCCTTCGTGGTCTGACGGACCCACCCCATGGTTCCGTCGTGGCGTCCCGGTGCTCACCGCCGTCCGGGGCGCGGCCGGCCTGCTCGCCGCCGTCCGGGGCGCGGCCGGCCTGCTCGCAGCCCGCTCCCGACTGACCTTCGCGTACCTCCTCCCCGTCGATGCCGCCCCGGCGGCCATGAACCTCAGCCGGCCGGTGATTCGCCGCGCCGCCGCTCGCGTTCCTCCTCGTGTACGCCGCCCGGCACGGCCCGCGGGCCCGATCGGCCCGAGCTTCGCCGCCCCGCGTCTCCGCTACCGGCCCAAGGCCACCACCGCCTCCGCGACCCGGCCCGCACCGTCTTCCTTCGCCATCGCGCGCGCCGCCTCCTGCGCTCGCTCCCGCAGCCGCTGCTCCTCGACGGCCCGGCGGATGGCCTCCGCCAGCCGGTCGGCGGTCAGGTCGGCGAACCGGATCGGAGGGGTGGCGGCCCCGAGCCGGGTGAGCCGGCCGGCCCAGAACGGCTGGTCCGCCGTCACCGGGACGGGGACGCTCGGCACACCCGCGCGCAGTGTCGCGGCCGCCGTACCCGCACCCGCGTGGTGCACCACGGCCGCCATGTGCGGGAACAGCAGGGCGTGCGGCAGTTCGCCGACCGTCAGCACGTCGTCGCCCTGCCCGGAGATCCCGGCCCAGCCGGCCTGCACCACGCCCCGGGCTCCCGCACGCCGCAGGGCCTCCACCGCGAGTGTGCTCAGCCGCTCCCCCTGCCCCGCCGCCATGCTGCCGAAGCCGATGAACACCGGCGGCGGCCCGGCCCGCAGGAAGTCCTCGACCTCGGCCGGGAGGTGGTAGTCCTCCGCCACGTGCGGCCACCAGTTGCCGACCACCCGCGACCCGTCCCGCCAGTCGGCCGGGCGCGGTACGACGGTCGGGCTGAAGCCGTGCAGCACCGGCCAGTTCGCCCGCTCGACGGCTCGTCGGCGCGCGGTCTGGGACAGGACCGGGAGGCCCAGCCGTGACCGCAGACCGCGTGCGGCCTCGGTGTGCAGGCGGTCGACGACCCGCTGGCCGAGCGCCCCCGCCGCCCGGTTGCCCCAACTGCCCAGCGAGCGGCCGCCCCCGACGACCGGCGGGAATTCCCTGGTCGGCAGCGTGGGTTGGAGGTAGACCCCCAGACTGGGGACACCCATCGCCTCCGCGAGGTGCCAGCCCAGTGGCGCGGTGGTGGTGGCGAGCAGGAGCAGATCGGCGCCCGGCGCGGCGGCGTCCGCGAGCGCTCCTCCCAGCTGCCCGATGAACGCGGCGGCCCGCGCGAGGAGTTCGGAGCGCCCGCCGCGCGACTCGGTGCCCGCCCCACGCGGATCGACCGGGAGCGGGCGGAATTCGAGGCCGCTGCCGGCCACCAGCTCACGGAAGGTTTCGGGCGCCGCGAGCGCGACCTCGTGCCCCGCGCCGCGCAGGTGCGCCCCGAGACCGGTGTAGGGGGCGACGTCGCCGTACGATCCGGCGGCCATGACGAGGATCCTCATCGGGCCGCCTCCTGGTGGCCGCTGCCGCGCCGTTCGGCGTTGGCGCCGATCGCCGCCCGGAGGTAACCGGCCAGGCCGGGGCGTTGTTCGGCCGGTGGGACGACGAGGGCGAAGGCGCGGGCGTCCGCCTCGTAGTCGTCGGCGATCCGGCAGTGCATCTCAGGCGGGCAGGGCGTGAACCACCGGGTGATGTGCTGCCGGTGCTGCTCGGCGAGGTCCAGCACCGTCCGGTGGTCGACCGGCAGCCCCTCGTCGAAGGCGTCCAGGAGCCGGCCGCGCCATTCGGCGGCCTCCGCCATCAGCTGCTGCCAGTCCTCCTTGGAGTGGGTGGCGGCGCGGGCCAGGGCCTCCTGGTGGCTGTCCCGCTCGCCCCACTTGAGGTGGGCGTCGGCCGCGTAGCTGAGGTCGAAGACCACGTCCCCGAAGACCTCGAAGCGCTCCTGGGGCGTCAGTTCGACCCCGGTGCGCTGGACCTCGATGGCCCGCTCGGCGACGTCGACCAGCTTCTGCAGGCGGCCGATCTGCTCGGTGAGGGCCTGGCGTCTCGCCAGCAGGTGGTCGAGCGCGTTGGCCTGCGGGTCCGCCAGGATGTCGGCGATCTCGTCGAGCGGGAAGCCGAGTTCCCGGTAGAAGAGGATCTGCTGGAGCCTGGCGAGGTCCGCGCCGCTGTAGAGCCGGTAGCCGGCCGGGCTGCGCTCACTGGGCGAGAGCAGCCCGGACCGGTCGTAGTAGTGCAGGGTCCGGATCGTGACCCCGGCGAAGCCGGAGACCTGGCCCACCGACCAGCTCATGCGTCCCTCCGATCATCCGTGCGTTCTGCTGCCTCCCCACCGTGCGGCCTGACGTGGGGTAAGGGTCAACACGCGCAGCTCAGGGGCCTGCTCCGGATGCCGGGGGGCACCCTCGCTCAGGTCTCGCGCTGCGGGTGGTAGGCGCTCTCGGGTATGCCGAAGGTCCAGGCGACCCCGGCGCGCGCGGTGCGGGTGCTCGGGGGGACGCGCAGCCAGTAGGTGCGGTGGGTGCCGTCCGGCTCGGGGGTGGAGTTGACCACCTCGACCATCACCACCGGCTCGTCGTCGGGCAGGACGATCCGCCAGAGCACACCGGTCTCGTCCCGGTGGACGGGCTCGGCGCCGGAGTCGGCCAGGTAGCGCTCGTAGCCGTAGTGCTCCAGCAGGACGCGGCGCAGCTCGGCGTTCTCCTCGGTGCGGATCCGTTCGACCGTCACCCCTGCCAGACCGGCCAGGAACTCCGGCGGGACGGGCATGCCGCGCCAGGCGTGCAGGGCGAAGCCGTCGGCGTACTCCAGGGCCGGCCCGTCCGCGCGGTCGAGCCGGCCGGCCTCGTCGCGGTGCAGGGCGGTGGGCCGCTCGCTGATCAGTGCCACGTCCCGGTACGGCCACCACCAGCCGGCCCGCCGGGCCAGATCGGCGAGCGGGGCGACGGCGTCGGCGCCCGCCCCGGCGGCTTCGAAGGCGGCGAACCACGGCGCGTCGTGCTGGCCCCGCACGGCGTCCAGCAGGGCGAGCCGGACGGTGGTGCGACGGGCCCGGGCCTCCTCGGCCACGGCTGCGTCGGCCTCCCGGTCGGCCTCGGGGGCGAGCCGGTCGAGCACGGCGTTGCGCAGCCGGTCGGCGAGCGGGGTGGTGACCGGGCCGAGCTCGCCGCCGGTGAGCGCCCAGTGGCCCGCCCACCCGGCGGTGCCGACCTGCTCGACGGCGCGCCGCCGGGCCTCCTCCCAGGGCCGGGTGCGCACGGCCTCGCGCACGCTCTGCGCGCCGGCGGCCCGCAGCTCCAGCGCCGCCTCCGTCGCGGCGAGCGGCGAGCCGAACCAGCGGACCGCCGCGGGCTCGGGCAACCCGGCCGCGCGGTAGGCGGCCCGGACGGCGCGCTCGGCCGCCGCCCGATCGCCCGCCCCGGTGGCCGCCGCGGCCGCCCGCCAGCGGGCCGTCACCTCGGCCGGCCCGGACAGCGCCTGCGCGGCGCCGCCGTGGACCTCGTCGTGGATCACCGTGTCCATCCCTGCTCCGTTCCCGGCCGGGCTCCCCGCCCGGCCGTCCGTTCCCGTTCCGTGCCGCGGCCCCGGCCGCGCGCTCCGCCCCGCCCGCTCACCCGCCCGCCGACCCCCGTACGGCGGGCGGAGCGGTCGTCAGTCCGCGACCACCCGCACGGCGCCCGGCACGTACTCGCGCTGGCGGACCACCCGGTACCAGCCCCTGGGCAGCGGTATCGCCGCGTGCTCCTCGTGCACCACCCGGCCGCCCTCGGGCAGGTGCAGCCAGCTCGCGCCGAACGGCCCGCTCTCGCGGCGCAGCGCGCCGGGGCCGACCACGGCGTGGGCGTGCCCGGTGACCTCGCCGAGCGCGAGCACCATCCGGCCCCGGGCGTCCCGGGCCCGCACGGCCAGCTCGGCCACCCGCGGCGGCACCGCGCCCTCCTCGACCGGCACGATCAGCACATCGCCCTGGCGGTACATCAGTCCTCCCTCGCCGTACGGCCGGACTCCGGCGGACGCCGGAACCCATGGCTCCGCCGCGTCCGCCGCGGTCACTCTCCGGAGCCAGGACCCGAACATAGGGCAAGGGTCTGACAACGCGGCCGGGCGGTGACCCGGCCGCCGGATTGTCAGTCCCGGCTGGTAGACAGTTGTTCGGCCCAGATCCCCGAGGAGCAGTGCATGACTGTCAACGACCACATCGAACGGTTCCACGGTCTCCCCGTCTTCGACTTCGTGGAGGCCTTGGCGGAGGCCGAGGAGAAGGGCGGCTCCGGCGCCGTCCGGCTGCCGGACGCGGCCTCGGCCGCCTGGCGGATCAGGCTCGACTACGAGTCCGACGCGACGTTCGTCGAGCGCTGGGAGCAGTTCCTCGCCGCCGTCGACACCGAGCGGGTCACCGCGGTGGTGATCGGCCAGTGGTCGCAGGACGAGCCGGACAGCTTCCGGGAGCCGATGGAGGCGATCGTCGCCGCCGCCGGCCGGCTGCCCGCCCTGCGCGCGCTGTTCGTCGGCGACATCACCTCCGAGGAGTGCGAGATCTCCTGGATCCAGCAGTGCGACATCACACCGCTGCTGACGGCCTTCCCGCGGCTGGCCGAGCTGGTGGTGCGCGGCGCCTCGCAGGACTGGGACGGCAAGGGCGGGCTGGCCCTGGAGCCGCTGCGGCTCGAGGCGCTCAAGGCGCTGCGCTTCGAGGCCGGCGGCCTGCCGGGCTCGGTCGTGCGCGCGGTGGCCGGCTGCGACTTCCCGGCCCTGGAGCGGCTGGAACTCTGGCTGGGCGTGGACAGCTACGGCGGCGACGCGACGATGGACGACCTCGCGCCGTTCCTGGACGGCACCCGCTTCCCGGCGCTGCGCCACCTCGGCCTCCAGAACAGCGAGTTCCAGGACGACATCGCGGCCGCGGTGGCGCACGCGCCCGTCGTCGCCCGGCTGGAGTCGCTCGACCTCTCCATGGGCGTGCTGACGGACCAGGGCGCCACCGCCCTGCTGGAGGGCCAGCCGCTCACCCACCTGCGCGCCCTCGACCTGCACCACCACTACCTGAGCGACGCGCTGCAGGAGCGTCTGCGCCAGGCCCTGCCCGGGGTCGAGCTCGACCTCTCCGAGGCCGGCAAGCCCGACGACCGGTGGCGTTACGTGGCCGTGGCCGAGTAGCCGTCACCTCCCGCACGCACCAGCCGACCTCCCCCGCACGCACCCGACCATCCGTCCGACCACTCGACCCACCAGGATCCGACATGGCCGTCTCCCGCCACATCGAACGCTTCCACGAGCTGCCGATCCACGAGTTCACGCCCGACGACGCCCGGCCGAGGCCCGCCGCCGGCGCCGTCGCCTGGCGGCTGTCCCTCGAATACGGTTCCAAGCAGGACTTCGCCCACCTCTGGCGGTCCTTCCTGGAGAAGGTCGACCCGGCCGGTGTGCGCGCCGTGGTGATCGGCGCCTGGTGGCAGGACGGCTACACCTCCGTGGGCCCCGCGGTCGAGGCCGTCATCGCCGACGCGCGGCGCCTGCCCGCGCTTGAGGCACTGTTCCTCGGCGAGGTGACGTACGACGAGTGCGAGATCTCCTGGCTCGAGATGGACGACGTCACCCCGCTGCTGAACGCCTTCCCCGGGCTGAGGTCGCTGGCCGTGCGCGGCGGCATGGACCTCGCCCTGGAGCCGGTCCGGCACGACCGGCTGACCAGCCTGCGCTTCGAGTCCGGTGGCCTTCCTGCCACCGTGGTGCGCGCGGTGGCCGGCTCCGAACTGCCCGCGCTGGAGCGCCTGGACCTCTGGCTCGGTGTGGACGAGTACGGCGGCGACACGACGCCGGACGACCTGGCGCCGTTCCTGGACGGCACCCGGCTGCCGAAGCTGCGCCACCTCGGGCTGGCCAACAGCGAGTTCCAGGACGAGATCGCCGCCGCGGTGGCGCACGCCCCGGTGGTCGCCCGGCTGGAATCGCTCGACCTCTCCATGGGCGTGCTCTCCGACGAGGGCGCCACCGCTCTGCTGGAGGGCCAGCCGCTCACCCACCTGCGCGCCCTCGACCTGCACCACCACTACCTGAGCGACGCGCTGCAGGAGCGCCTGCGTGAGGCCCTGCCCGGGGTCGAGATCGACCTCAGCGAGGCCGAGGGCGACGAGATGGACGACGAGGACGACCGCTACGTCTCGGTCGCCGAGTAGGCGGGTGCGGAGGCGATGACCATGCGGCTGACCGTCCTCGGCAACCCGGGGCACCGACGGGTGACGCTGTTCGCGGCCGCAGCCCGGGCCGCCGGGCTGCCCGAGCCCGCCGTCCTGCCCTGGCTGGACGTGCTGCGCGGCCGGTACCGGCTGCCCGAGGGCGGTCTGCTGCGCGTCGAGTCGCCCGGCGAGGAGCCGGAGGTCGACCGGCTGCTGCGCGGCCCGGCGCTCGGCTCCGGCTACGCGCCGACCAGGGTCGAGGGCACGGCCGCCTGGTACGAGGGCGTCATGGACGCGCTGCGCGGGCTGGCCGCCCGGCCCGGCGTACGGCTGCTCGGCGATCCGGAGGAGATCGCCGTGATGTTCGACAAGCGCCGGGCGCACGCCCTGCTCGCCGCGGCCGGTGTACCTGTGCCCAGGGCGCTCGGCGGCGAGGTCACCGGCTGGGAGCACCTGCGCGAGCGCCTCGCCGAGGCCGGCCTGCGCCGGGTCTTCGTCAAGCCCGCGCACGGCTCCTCCGCCTCCGGGGTGATGGCCCTGGAGTTCGGGCCGCGCGGGCAGCTGCAGGCCACCACCTCGGTGGAGCTGGCCGACGGCCGGCTGCACAACTCGCTGCGGGTGCGCCGCTACCGCGACGAGCGGGAGGTCGCCGCGATCGTCGACGCCCTGGCACCGGACGGGCTGCACGTCGAGCAGTGGATCCCGAAGGCCTCGCAGTCCGGCCGCTCCGCGGACCTGCGGGTCGTGGTGGTCGCCGGCCGGGCCACCCACGCCGTGGTGCGCACCAGCACCCGGCCGATGACCAACCTGCACCTCGGCGGGGCCCGCGGCAGCATCGAGCAGGTCCGGGAGACGGCGGGGCCGGCCTGGCCGGCCCTGCTGGAGACGGCCGAACGCGCGGCGGCCTGCTTCCCCGGCTCACCGATGGTCGGTGTCGACGTCCTGCCGACGGCCGGCTGGCGACGCGCCCTGATCGGCGAGGTGAACGCCTTCGGCGACCTGCTCCCCAACCTCACCGGCCTGCCCGGGGGCCCCGCCGAGGGCCTGGACACCTACGGCGCCCAACTGGCCGCACTCACCACCCCCCTCCCCGTCGTCCCCCGCGGCGACGGACCACCAGATCACGGAACCCGCTCGATGAACCACCAGAACACCGCCCCCGTCCCGACTCCCGCTCCCGCTCCCGCTCCCGCTCCCGACATGAACGCCGTCGTGGGCACCCACGACCTGCTGCTCGTCACCCTCGACACGCTCCGCTTCGACGTCGCCGAGGAGCTGGCCGCCGCCGGCCGCATCCCGAACCTCACCGCCGTCCTCCCCGGCGGCCGCTGGGAGCGCCGGCACGCGCCGGGCAGCTTCACCTACGCCTCCCACCAGGCGATCCTGGCCGGCTTCCTGCCGACACCGGCCTCCCCCGACGGCCCGCACCCGCGCCTGTTCGCCGCCCGCTTCGCCGGCTCGGAGAGCACCGCCCCGCGCACCTGGGTGTTCGACGCCCCTGATCTGCCGACGGCCCTGGCCGCTTCCGGGTACCGCACGGTGTGCATCGGCGGCGTCGGGTTCTTCAACAAGCAGGGCCCGCTGGGCTCGGTGCTGCCCGGTCTCTTCCAGGAGAGCCACTGGGCGCCTGAGTTGGGCGTGGCGTCGCCGACGTCCTTCGAGGAGCAGGTCGCCCGGGCCGAGCGGGTCGCCGCCGAACAGCCCGCCGACCAGCCGTTGTTCCTCTTCCTGAACGTCTCGGCGCTGCACCAGCCGAACTGGTTCCACCTGCCCGGCGCCACTCGCGAGCACGGGGACTCCCGGGCCAGCCACGCCGCCGCCCTGGAGTACGTGGACGCGCACATCGGCCGCCTGTTCGCCGCGATGAGCGCCCGCCGCCCCTGTTTCGCGATGGTCTGCTCCGACCACGGCACCGCCTACGGCGAGGACGGCTACACCGGGCACCGGATCGGCCACGAGGTGGTCTGGACGGTCCCGTACGCGCACTTCACCCTCCCCGCCCGGGCGGCGCACCCCACCGCGACCGCCGAGGAGCGCGCATGACCACCGCACCCCCGCGCCCGGACTCGCCGTACCAGTCGTACGTCTACGCGTACCCGCACAAGACGGCCTACCGCCCGCTGCCCGGGCGCCCCCCGCTGCGCGAGCTGTGGGCCGGCGAGGCGCAGCACGCGCTCTCGCTCTACCTCCACATACCGTTCTGCGAGGTCCGTTGCGGCTTCTGCAACCTGTTCACCCGGATCGGCAGCCCCGAGGGCCTGACCACTGCGTACCTGGACGCCCTGGAGCGCCAGGCCACGGCGGTGCGCTCGGCGCTGGACGACGGGGCCCGGTTCGCGCTGGCCGCGTTCGGCGGCGGTACCCCCACCTATCTGACGGCCGGTGAGCTGGAGCGGCTGTGCGACATAGCCGAGCAGCGGATGGGCGCCGACCTGAGGGCGGTACCGCTCTCGGTGGAGGCCTCGCCCGCCACCGCGACCGCCGACCGGCTGGAGGTGCTGGCCGCCCGGGGCACCACCCGGCTGAGCCTGGGCGTGCAGTCCTTCGACGACGCCGAGGCGCGCTCCGCGGTCCGCCCGCAGAAGCGGGCCGAGGTGGAAGCCGCCCTCGGCCGGATCCGCGCGGCCGGCTTCCCGGTGCTCAACATCGACCTCATCTACGGCATCGACGGCCAGACCGAGGCGAGCTGGCTCCGCTCGCTGGACACGGCGCTCGCCTGGCAGCCCGAGGAGCTGTACCTCTACCCGCTGTACGTCCGCCCGCTGACCGGCCTGGCCCGGCGCAGCGAGCAGGAGAGCCAGGCCGCCTGGGACGCGCGCCGGCTCGCGCTCTACCGGGCCGGCCGTGACCACCTGCTCGCCCACGGCTACCAGCAGGTGTCGATGCGGATGTTCCGCCGCGCCGCCTCCCCGCAGGCCGGGGCGAGCGAGTACGCCTGCCAGACCGACGGCATGGTCGGGTTGGGCTGCGGCGCCCGCTCCTACACCTCGCGGCTGCACTACTCCTTCGACTACGCGGTGAACGCCACCGCGGTGCGCGGCATCATCGACGACTACGTCGCCACCGAGGACTTCCACCGGGCCGAGGTGGGCCACTGGATGGGCGGCGAGGAGCCCCGCCGGCGGCACCTGGTGCAGTCGCTGCTCCAGGCCGAGGGCATGGCGTTGGCGGACTACCGCGCCCGGTTCGGCGGTTCACCGGCCGAGGGCTTCCCGGCGGAGCTGGCCGGGTTCGCCGAACGCGGCTGGCTCGCCGAGGGTGATCCGGCGTACCTGCGGCTCAGCCCGGAGGGGCTGGCACACTCGGACGCCGTCGGGCCGATGCTGTTCTCGCCCGAGGTCCGGGCCCGGATGGCGGGGTACGAGGCGAAATGACCTTCCTCGGCATGCCCTCCGCCCCTTCGTTGCCGGAGGACGGCGCGCGGAGCCTCACGCTGCTCTACCGCGGTCCGCTCGCCTCCTGCGACTACGACTGCCCGTACTGCCCGTTCGCCAAGCGGCGCGACAGCCCCGAGCAACTTCGGGCCGACCGGGCCGCGTTGGAGCGTTTCACCGGCTGGGCCGCCGGGCGCGCGGGCACCGGCGACACCCTCTCGCTGCTGTTCACCCCCTGGGGCGAGGGGCTGGTGCGGTCCTGGTACCGCCGCGCGCTGGTCGAGCTGAGCCGGCTGCCGCACGTCCGTCGGGTCGCGATCCAGACCAACCTCAGCTGCCGCACGGGCTGGCTCGCCGAGGCGGACCTCGACACCCTCGCCCTCTGGGTCACCTTCCACCCCGGCCAGGTCACCCGTGAGCGCTTCCTCGCCAAGTGCCGCGAGCTGGACGCACTCGGCGTGCGCTACAGCGTCGGCGTGGTCGGCCAACCCGAGCACCTCGCCGAGGCCCGTCGGCTGCGCGCCGAGCTCCCCGACGGCGTCTACCTGTGGGTCAACGCCGCCGAGGGCCTCACCTACACCGACGCCGAGGCCGCGCAGTGGGCCGCCGTGGACCCGCACTTCGGCTACAGCCGGCACGCCCACCCCAGCGCCGGGCTGCCGTGCCGCACCGGGGAGTCCGTGCTGTCGGTGGACGGCGACGGCACCGTGCGCCGCTGCCACTTCGTCCGGGACGTCCTCGGCAACCTCTACGACGGCAGCTACCGCGCCCGACTGCGGCCGCGCGCCTGCCCCCTGCCGGTCTGCGACTGCCACATCGGCTACGTCCATCTGGAGACCCTGCCGCTGTACGAACTGTTCGGCGCGGGCGTGCTGGAGCGTGTGCCGCACGACTGGCCGTCGGGCCGGTGATAAATCGGTTGCGATCCAACCACTCTGTGTGAAAGCGTACGAACATCCGCACAGGACCAGCTGGTTCGGACATTCGGAAAGGAGGCCCGCAGATGATCAGTGGTATACGGCCCGCCGTCGTGCCGGGCCTCGTGCTCGGTGACACCCCGGCTCGCGCTTCGACGCGTGAGCCGCACCCGGCCTGACGCCCCGCGCCCGGCGTCGCCGCCGCCCGACGCGCCCGCTGCTCACCTCCTCGTCGAAGTGCTCTTCGTGTCCCCTGCACGATCGACCACGAGGAGCCCCGGTGTCCGACACCCACCGGCCCGACATCGTCACCCTGCCCACCTCTTCCGCCCTGCCCGCACCCTGGCACAGCGCGAACGGAACGCCCCCGCCGCGCCGCCTGATCGCCGCCGACGACACCCTGTCCGCCGGGGCCGCCTACAGCCTGGCGTGCGAGGGCACCGCCCTGCTCTGGCAGGGCGACTACCCCGGCGCACTGCGCCTCCTGCATGCCATGCGCCGCCGCGCCGAGCGGCGCCGACCCCGATCCGCCCCCGACTCCCCGACCGAGGCCTTTCGGCAGCACCGTCGGGAACGCGCCCGCCTCGCGCGTGTCCTCGGCACGCTGCTGGTGCCGCTCGGCGCGGACCACCGCGTCCGGCTCCACCGGGCGCCCGACGTCCGCGAGGCCTGCCTGGCGGCGTACGGACCGTTCCTTGACAACAGAATCGTGTCCCTTCGCGAGCTCCTCGGTGTGATCGGCGCACACCAGTGGCGCACCAGGGGCGTCGAGATTCCGGCCCTCGGCGCCCGTATCCACCCGCACTACGGGGTCTTCTCCCCCGTCCGCGGCGAGTACGTCGACCTCGTCGCCCGGGCGCCGCTGCCACCGGCCGCCCGTACCGACCTCACGGTCGCCGCCCAGGACCTCGGCACCGGCACGGGGGTGCTCGCCGCGCTCCTGGCCCGGCGCGGACTGCGCGAGGTCGTGGTCACCGACGCCAATCCACGCGCCCTCGCCTGCGCCCGCGACAACGCCCGCCGCCTCGGGCTCGCCGACCGCATCAAGATCGCCGGCACCGGTCTCTACCCTCCCGGCCACGACCGGGCCGCCCTGATCGTGTGCAATCCCCCGTGGCTGCCCGGCCGCCCGAGCTCCAGCCTCGACGAGGGCGTCTTCGACCGGGACGGCCGCATGCTCCGTGGCTTCCTCGACGGCCTGGCCGCCCGTCTACTGCCCGGCGGCGAGGGCTGGCTCGTCCTCTCCGACCTCGCCGAACACCTCGGACTGCGCTCCCGTGCCGACCTGCTCGGCGCCGTCTCCGAGGCCGGGCTACGCATCACCGGGCGCCTCGACACCGTCCCCCGCCACCCCCGGGCCACCGCCCCCGATCGGGCCGACCCGCTCCTGCGCGCCGCCCGTGCCGCCGAGGTCACCTCGCTCTGGAGGCTGGCCCCCGCATGACTCCCGGCAAACGCCCGCCCACAGCCCGACGCGGTCCTGCGCTCACCGGGCGGCACGGCCCGCGCGTCCCTAGCCTGGTGACAGGGAGGAGGCGAAACACCATGCTTGGAGACGCTCCGCTACAAGCAGTCATCCCCGCCAGCGATCTCGCCCGCGCCAAGGCCTTCTACACCGACACCCTCGGCCTCAAGCTGTCCGAGGAGGGTGAGGAGGAGTTCGTCTGCGACTGCGGCGGCACCCGGTTCACCGTCTACCGCACCCCCAGCGGTGGTCAGGCCGCCCACACCCTCGCCAGCTTCAAGGTCGCCGACCTCGACGGCGAGATGACCGGCCTCCGCGACCGCGGCATCACCTTCGAGGAGTACGACTTCCCCGGCCTGCAGACCGTCAACGGCGTCGCCGAGGGCGAGGGCATGCGCGCGGCCTGGTTCAAGGACAGCGAGGGCAACATCCTCTGCGTATCCCAGCGAGTCGGCCCGTAGCCGCCCCGCGCCCCTCGGTCGGGTGCGACGCCGCTGCCCGGCCCGCTCGTGCGGAGCGGGCCAGGCGGCGGGCCGGGCGGCGGCGGGCCGGGCGGCCTCCGCTGTCACGAGCGGCCGGTCACCGCCCGCCCGCGCACCCGCCGCCAGAGCGCCCGGGTCGAGGCGACCGGGTCGAAGGATCCCGGGCGGTCCCGGGTCAGCGGATAGCAGGCGAATCCGATCAGCGCCGCGCTGAAGTGGCCGATGCTGGTGTAGTCCCGGCTCTGCTGCACACCCAGTCCGTAGACGACCAGCACCCCTGCCGCGTACAGGTACCGCCAGGGCGGCACGATCAGGTAGGCGAGTACCGCGACCACTCCGGCCAGCGCGTAGCTGACGCCGTAGTCCAGGGTGTAGACGGCCCTCGGCGGGGCCAGCCTGCGGCGGATCGCCCAGCCGAGCACGCCCTCACTGAGGTAGGTGGCGCCGACGTGAGCGAGGGCCGCCACGGAGATCCAGCGCAGGGTGCCGAGCCACCGTTCGGCCGGCACGTGGAAGAGGTTGTACAGCAGGAAGTAGAACGGCCAGCCGCCGCCCGCGATCCACAGGGCGCTGGTCACCAGGACGCGCACCGGCGAGGCCTGGAGGTGGTGGAGGTTGGTCGAGCGCCGATGCAGGATACGGTCCGCGGTCGCCGGATCGACGTGCCGGATCACCTGCGTGGTGACGAGCAGGATCGCCAGCCAGATGTAGGTGCCCGGCGCGCGCCGGACGTAGGCCCACACCGCCCGGCCTGCCCGCGCCCACCAGGGCCGCCGGTGCGCTTCGGAGCCCCCGGCGGTGCTACCGGCCATCGACGCCTCCTCGACGCTGCTCCCCTCACCCTCGCCCCCGCCCGGCTCCGCCGCCACCCGCCACCGCCGCCACCGAGGCCGAGGCCCATGCGCGACCGCACAGGGTTCCCGGCCCCGGGCCGCACGCCGCCCGCCTCCGCCCCCCTCCGCCTTCCGGCCGCTCGCGTACGCTGGCGCTCGGACCGTCCGGCCACGGGCTTCCCGGCCGCGCACCGGGCGAGCCCGCACCGGGAACCGCCGAACAAGGGCACCAGGCACGATGAGCGATCGCCTCTCGACGAGGACACCGACCGGCCCCGATGCTTCCCGGCGCCGGGCCCCGAAAGCCTCCGCCCCAAAAACCGCCGCCCCAAGCGCCTCCGTCCCGGGAGCCTCCTCCCCGAGGTTCTCCGCCCTGGGATCCGCCGCCCGGCTGCGGCTCACCGCGGCGTACGTCCTGCTGCTCACCGTGACGGCAGCCTGGCTGGCGAGCCAGGGCCATGCCGAGCGGGCCCGGTTCGTCCGGCACAACAGCAGCAATGTCCATCACCTGGAGTTGGGCAAGTGGTGGACCCTGTTCACCAGCGGCCTGGTGGTCGACGGCGTCCCGGCCTGGGCGGGCATCGCGGCGGTCGCCGCCGTCCTGGGCCTGGCCGAGTGGCGCTGGGGTCCGGCCCGGGCCGGAGCGGTCTTCGTCTTCGGACACCTCGGCGCCACCCTGCTCACCGAGGGCGCCATGTGGGTGATGGTGACCGCCCACATCCCCGGTGCGCTCTCCCACGCCCGCGACGTGGGGATCAGCTACGGCCTGGTCGCCACCGGCACCTGTCTGCTCGCCCTCGGCCCGCGCCCGCTGCGCCGCTACGGCCTCCCGGCGCTCGCACTGGCCCTGGCCACCGCCTGGGCGTTGGACCAGCAGCTGGCCGACGCCGGCCACCTGGTCGCCCTCGGGCTGGGCGTACTCGCCTCCCGTACCGCCTGGCTGCGCACCCGGCGGCCCACCCGGGCCCCCTGATCCGCCCCAACCACCGGACTGCCCAACGGAGTTGGCCGGACGCCAGGCCCACACACGACGGCCCGGCGAGCCACCGTCGCCACCCGGGACTCCGTATGCCCTTGCATTACTCTGCAAATCTATGCCAGAGTTCGGGCATCGGATCGATTACGCCGAATCCCGTCACACATCGCTAGATCAGGGGCCCGCTCCTCGCGGGTCAGAGGGTGCATCCATGTCGAAGGTCTTGAGCAAGCTGCCGGTCGGTGAACGGATCGGCATCGCATTCTCCGGTGGGTTGGACACCTCCGTCGCCGTCGCGTGGATGCGCGAACACGGTGCCCTCCCCTACGCCTACACGGCCGACATCGGCCAGTACGACGAGCCGAACCTCGCCGACGTCCCGGCCCGGGGCCGCGCGTACGGCGCCGAGCAGGCCCGGCTGGTCGACTGCCGGGCCGCGCTGGTCGAGGAGGGCCTGGCCGCTCTCGCCTGCGGCGCCTTCCACATCCGTTCTGCCGGGCAGACGTACTTCAACACCACCCCGCTCGGCCGCGCCGTGACCGGCACGCTGCTGGTGCGCGCCATGCAGGAGGACGGCGTCTCCATCTGGGGCGACGGCTCCACCTACAAGGGCAACGACATCGAGCGGTTCTACCGCTACGGCCTGCTCGCCAACCCCAACCTGCGGATCTACAAGCCGTGGCTGGACCAGGCGTTCGTCGACCAGCTCGGCGGCCGCAAGGAGATGTCCGAGTGGCTCGCCGAGCGGGACCTCCCGTACCGGGACTCCGCCGAGAAGGCCTACTCGACCGACGCCAACATCTGGGGCGCCACCCACGAGGCCAAGCGGCTGGAGTACCTGGACGCCTCCCTGGAGATCGTCAGCCCGATCATGGGCGTGGCCTTCTGGGACCCGGCGGTCGAGATCCAGACCGAGGACGTCACCATCGAGTTCGAGTTCGGCCGCCCGGTCCGGATCAACGGCCAGGAGTTCGCCAGCGCCGTCGACCTGGTCCACGAGGCCAACACCATCGGTGGCCGGCACGGTCTGGGCATGTCGGACCAGATCGAGAACCGCATCATCGAGGCCAAGAGCCGCGGCATCTACGAGGCCCCCGGCATGGCGCTGCTGCACATCGCCTACGAGCGGCTGCTCAACGCCATCCACAACGAGGACACCATCGCCACGTACCACACCCAGGGCCGGCGGCTCGGGCGGCTGCTGTACGAGGGCCGCTGGTTCGACCCGCAGTCGCTGATGCTCCGGGACAGCATCCAGCGCTGGATCGGCCACCCGGTCACCGGCAGCGTCACCCTGCGGCTGCGGCGCGGCCAGGACTACTCGGTCATCGACACCCAGGGCCCCAACTTCAGCTACCACCCCGAGAAGCTGTCGATGGAGCGCAGCGTCGACGCCGCGTTCGTCCCGGACGACCGCATCGGCCAGCTGACCATGCGCAACCTCGACATCGCCGACTCGCGCAGCAAGCTGGAGCAGTACGCGGTGCACGGCCAGCTGGCGCCGTGGAGCGGCCTGATCGGCGAGCTCGCCCCGGGTGGTGCGGCTCCCATCGCGGCCGGCACCGGTGACGAGGAGGACCCCACCGCGCTCGACCACGCGGCGATCGAGTCCGGCAACGACTGACGCGCTCCGCGCTCGCGGAGGGCCGTCGCACCCCAGCGGTGCGGCGGCCCTCCGCCGCTCTCGGCCCGCCCCGGCCCCACCCGTGACTCCCCACCCGTGACTCCGCGCCCGTCTCCGCCCGCTCTCCGCGCCCGGCCTCACCCGAACGGCGGCACCGGCCGTGCGCCGACCGCCCGACGGTAGCTGAATGGCGGACGGTGCCCGGTGACGGGAAGGCGGGTCGGGAGATGGGTGAGGCGATCGGCCCGATGCTGGCCTCCGCGGTGGCAGTCGCGCTCAGCCCGCTGCCGCTGATCGCCGTCCTCCTGATCCTCGCCTCACCGCACGGACGGGCCAACGGGATCGCCTTCACGGCCGGCTGGCTGCTCGGCCTGGCCTCCGTGGTGGCCGTCGTCGTCGCGGCGGGCACCGCACTGGATTCGGCCCGCACTACGCCGACCTGGTCCTCCTGGCTGAAGCTCGGCCTCGGCACCGCGCTCCTCCTGCTGGCCGTCCGGCAGTGGCGCGAACGGCCCCGCCCCGGCCGGGTCACCGCGCCACCGGCCTGGCTGCTCTCGATCGACCGGCTGACCGCCGCCCGGTCCGCCGGTCTCGCGGTGGTCCTGATCGTCGCCCACCCCAAGACCCTGATCCCGGCCGTCGGCGGGGCCGCCTCCATCGCCGCCGCGCCGACCGGCGCCGGGGTCGGGGTCGGGGTCGGCGCCAGTACCGGTATCGGCATCGGTATCGGCGGGAAGGCGGTGGCCGCCACCCTGATGGTGCTCCTCGGCTCGCTGGGGACCCTGCTGCCGCTCGTGGTCCACCTCCTGGGAGACGACCACGCACGGCACACCCTCGGCGAGTGGCGGGCCTGGACGGCCACGCACAACGCGGCGATCATGACCGCCGTTCCGCTGCTGCTCGGCGCCGAGTACCTGGGCGCCGCCGTCTCCGGGCTCGCCTGAACCCCGACCGGCCGCGCCCGTCCCTGCCCCCACACCCACCCCCACCCTCACCCCCGCCCCGCACCCGTCACCTGATCCGGACCACCCCCCGCCCCCGCACCGCCCGGACCCCCAGCCGCCCGGGGTACGCCCTCGGTCGCGCCGCCACGGCCTCCCGCACCGTCAGCAGGATCTCGCCGTCGTAGCGCTCAGCCAGCAGCCGTGCCAGCTCCGCCGCCCCGCCCGGCCGGACGTCGGGCGCCAGCTCCGGCAACCGGCCCGGGGCGCTCAGGTCCTGGGCCTGGGCGGCCCAGCGGGCCGCGTCGCGCCGCTCGCCCTCGGCGGTGTAGTGCACGGCCAGGCAGTGCACGGCCAGCTGGTCCCCGTACTGGGCGGCTATCCGCCACCAGAAAACGCCGTCCGCCGTGCGGCCCATGCCGTACAGCAGGCAACCGAGGGTCCGGAAGGCGGTCTTCTCCGCGAGTTCGAGGTCCAGGGCCAGTTCCCCCGGCTCCACCGCGCCCGCCACCCCCGCACACAGGTGCCGCAGGTCCCGCCGCAGCTCCGCCCGTCCCCCGGCCCACCTGAGCTGTCCCGGAACCGCCGCCGGGCCGGAGCCCGAGCGCGCCCCGGAGCCCGACCGCACCCCGGGGCTGACCCCCACCCCCGCCCCGGCGCCGGTCCCGGAGCCCGCCGCCACGGACGCGCCCGGGCTGGGCCCCGCCGCCGGAGCGTGCGGGGGCCGGGCGCCGGCGGGCGGCCGGTCTGGGCGTTCGCGCACCGCCGGGACGGGTCGCCGGACGGCGGCGAGCCGCTCGGCCAGCCGGCGGGTGAAGGCCACCGGATCGTGGTCGTCGAACTCCCGCTCCAGATCGACGGCGTGCGCGTGCAGCAGGTCCGCGACCCTCATGTCCGCGCCCCACCGTCGTCCGGGTGCTCCAGCAGGTACTCCAGGTGGCGCCGCCCGAGGCTGTAGTAGGTGCGGGCGGTGGTGTGCGCGATGCCGAGGGAGCACCCGATGTCGGGGTACGACAGTCCCGCCTGACGCAGCCGGACGACGTCGGCCTGAACCGGGGCGGCCCGCGCGAGTTCCTCCATCGCCCAGTCCAGCGCGTCCAGCTCGGCGAGCTCGTTCAGCTCGTCCTGGCTGGTGTCGGGACGGCGCTGGGCGATCACCCGCAGCCGCTTGCGTTCGGCGCGGCGGCGTTCACGCAGCACGTCCACCACGGCGTCCTTGACGATCTTGAAGGCGAAGGCCTGCGGATCGGGGCTGGCCAGGGCCCGGCGCCAGTTCTTGTAGAGCGTGGTGCCCGCGTTCTGGACGGCGTCCTGGGCGTCCTCACGGTGCCGCAGGCGCTGCTGGGCGTAGCGGAGGTACCCGGAGTTCTCTCGGGTGAAGAAGGCCTCGAAGTCGTTCGGCAGGTCGCCGAGCGGGTCGGCTCGCAGGCCCCGCTCCTCGCCCGGCCCGGGAGTGCTCACGTGCGGCCCCCCTTTCGTCGGTCAGCTGGCCGGCCCACCTGGTGGCACGCCGACGGCCCCTTGGGGCTCGTGGTGTAACCGTCCGGGAGCTCCGCGGTGTTGACCGGATCGGGCGGACAATTGCCGAAAGATTCCGTTCACATTCGGACAGCGCCGCTGACCTGCCGCTTCACCCTCACGGACCCAGC
The DNA here is from genome assembly GCF_044763205.1 of Kitasatospora sp. NPDC096204. Lineage (NCBI taxonomy): Bacteria > Bacillati > Actinomycetota > Actinomycetes > Kitasatosporales > Streptomycetaceae > Kitasatospora > Kitasatospora sp. NPDC096204. The sequence goes on along the minus strand of NZ_JBIWFT010000026.1, from coordinate 41,377 downwards.
GGACACATCCGAAACGTGACCCAGATCACAGGGTCGCGGAAGGATGGCTTGACAAGCCCCCCAGGGCCACCCCAGCGCCACCCCACCCCGACACCCCTCGGCTCCAGCCGACACGCCCCTACGGCGCCGGCTCGACCTCGGCGGCGTCCAGCGCGGCGGTCACCCGGTCCAGCAACCCGCGCAGCGCCGCCAGGTCCTCGAGCGGCAGCCCGGTCGCCGCGAGCAGTCGGCGCGGGACCTGCCCGGCCCGCTCGCGCAGCACCGACCCCTCGGAGGTCAGGCGGACGGTGACCGACCGCTCATCCTCGGGGCTCCGCTCGCGGCGCACCAGCCCGGCCGCCTCCAGGCGCTTGAGCAGCGGCGAGAGCGTCCCGGAGTCCAGCCGCAGCCGCTCGCCGATCCGCTTGACGGGCAGTTCCCCCTCCTCCCACAGCACCAGCATGACCAGGTACTGCGGATAGGTGAGTCCGAGGTCCCGCAGCAGCACCCGGTACACGCCGCCGAAGGCGCGGGAGGCCGCGTTGAGCGAGAAGCAGATCTGCTGGTCGAGGCGGAGCAGCTCCTCGTCCGCCAGGCCGGGATTGGTGGTCATGGACCCATGGTACCGATCGCCATCGCGCAATTGAGTTGTGCGCAATTAAATTGCGTGCTCTACTTGTTGCAACGCAGCGACGACCGAACGGCCGCCGCGAAGCGGTCCGGGCCCGCAACCGCCCGGACGACCGACCGCAGGAACACCCAGGACCTGAAGGGAAGCCACCATGGACGCGCTCTACACCGCAGCCGCCACCGCCAACGGCCGGGAGGGTCGTGCCGTCAGCTCCGACGGCCAGCTGGACCTCACGCTGGCCATGCCGCCCGCGCTCGGTGGCAGCGGCCAGGGCACCAACCCGGAGCAGCTCTTCGCCGCCGGCTACGCCGCCTGCTTCGCCAGCGCCCTCGGCCTGGTCGGCCGGCAGGCCCGGGTGGACACCAGCGAGGTCTCGGTGACCGCCGAGGTGTCCATCGGCAAGGACGAGGCCGGCTTCGCCCTCGCCGTCGTCCTGCGCGTCGAACTGCCCGAGTCCCTCGCGGGCGAGACCGGCGAGCTGCTGGTCAAGCAGGCGCACGAGGTCTGCCCCTACTCCCGCGCCACCCGGGGCAACGTCCCGGTCGAGCTGGTCGTCGAGTAACCGGTCGGACACCCCAGGCGCCCCGCCGACGGACGAGGCCCGCCACACGCGAGTGTGGCGGGCCCGGCCCGTATCCCCGAGGCCCGCCCCAGGTCCACCCCCCAGGTGCACCCACCGAGGCCCGCCTCCCGATCCGCCCCCGGGATCACTCCCCGCCCGGCCCGTTTGCCGAGCGCAACGTATCCAGGCGGTGCCGGTACTCCTCCGCGTCGATCTCGCCCCGCGCGAACCGCTCCGCGAGCAGCTGTTCCGGACCCGGCCCCTGGCCACCCTGCCCCCCCTGCCCCACCTGGCCCCAGCCCTGCGCTCCGCCCGCCCCCGGCTCACCGGCACCCGGAGCCGCTCGTCCGGGCGGGATCGGCTGCCGCGTGTGCGACACGTAACGGAACAGGGCCACCGCGAGGAGCACGAGGATCACCAGGATCAGCAGCATCCCGAACACCATCAGCCCCACGCCCAGGCCACCGACGTGGTCGTGTCCGTGCCAGTACCTCATCAGGACCTCCTCCTCCGGCCCCGCCGGGGCCCGCCGAGGTGAGCAGCGCCTACCACCATCGTGCGCCCGTCGGCGGTGAAAGCGGCGTAAGGGAAGTCCGGGACGACGGTCCGGTGCCCGGCCCGGCGACCGCCCCGGGTAGCGTGCCGCTCGTGACCCACCACCCGCCGCCCATGTCCGCCATACGACCGCTCACGGTCGGCCACGCACCCGACGACGACCGCTCCCCCGAGCAGCTCGTCGCCGCCGGGGTGCTGCGGCACCATCCGGACCCGCGTCCCCACCCCGCGCTCGGTCACTCACCGATCGGCTACGTCACCACCGAACTCTGGGCCGAGCTCACCGCCCTGGCCATCGCGCCGACCGCCGCCGAGACCACCGCCACCGCGCTGCTGAACTCGATCGCCGACCGCGCCGTGGACGCGGCGCTCGCCCCGGGCAACGAGCGCGCCCCGCGCGACGACCTGTACGTGACCGACCCCGCCCACATCGGCCCGCACCGCCGGGCGGTCTGGTTCCAGCGCTCCGGCCCGCGCGGCCCACGCGACCCGCACAACCTGCTCACCCCGCTCGACCCACTCGGCGGGTACGCCCCCCGGGGCCCGATCACCGCCTCCTTCGCACCCCGCGAACCGTAGGCACCCGCGCCACGCCCTGCACACCCGCCGGGCCGCGCACCCCGCCGCACGCTCAGCGCTCGACCTGGAGGCCGTGGCACACCCAGCTCAGCCGGTCCGGCCCGCCGTACGGCGGCCGGTCGTGGTAAGTCCCGTCCGCCACCGACATGTTGACGATCAGGTATGCGTGCCAGGTCGACCCGACCCCGTGCAGGTCCGCGTAGACGAGCTCGTCCGCCACGTACCAGTCCACCGAGTTCGCGCCGAGCACGACCCGCAGGTCGAAGGTCGCCCCCGGCCCGATCCCGGCGCTCGCGCCGTGCCAGTAACGGAAGCCGCCCCGCACGTGGTTGGAGATCTCCAGCAGGTCGGGGTTGTCGGGGTGGTACTCGAAGACGTCCACCTCGTTGCCACCGTCCCGCCAGGTCCAGATCGCCGGCCAGGCGCCCAGCTCGACGGGCAGCGTCACGCTCGCCGACAGCACGTCCCCAGCGCGGAGCTGGAAGCCCTCCGGGCTGCCCTCGGTAGTCAGCAGGCTGCAGCTCCACAGCCCACCACTGTGCCGCCTGACCGCCTTGAACACCCCGTCGGGGCAGTAGTCGCGGCTGAGGTAGTCGAGCTTGTGGTCGCTTCTGTTGGTCGGCCCCATCCGGGGATAGGCGCTACTGCGCCCGGCGGTCCACTGGCTGGTCGAAGTGAAGTCCGCGTCGAACACGACTGTCACGGCCGCCTCCCCGAAGCTCCGGCGTCCCGGCAGTCCGCACGCCGGGCACACAGGGTGAGTTCCCCGATACCCTCCGCAGTATGCGAAGCGGATAGTCCGGGCCCGGGACGAACGTGCGATTCGGGGGTGGCGCGGCCGGTCAGCCGACCGGCGCCGCACCTCCGGCCCCGAGCCGGTCGGTCACCGAGACCACCCCGTCCACCGAGCGGCACAGGTTGAGCACGATCGGCACCAGGTGGGGTTCGGGCACGGTCCCGCTGAGCACCACCCGCCCCTGGTTGACCTCCACCCCGATCTCCGCCGGGCTGACCCCCTCGATCCGGCCCAGCACCTCCTCGACGATCTCCCGCCGGATCACCGCGTCCTCGCGCAGGAACACCCGCAGCAGGTCGCCGCGGCTGACCATGCCGATGACCCTGCCCTCCTCGTCCAGCACCGGCAGCCGCTTGAGGCCGTGCCGGCTCATCATCCGGGCCGCCGCGACCACGCTGGTGTCAGGCGTGGTGCAGACCGGCTGCGCCGTCATCAGGTCGGCCGCGGTCACCTCACCGTCCGGGCCCGCCTGGGCCGACTCGGGCGCGGGTAGCAGGCTGGCCGGGTCCTCCTGCGCGGCAAGGGTGCGCAGCAGGTCGGCCTCCGAGACCACGCCGAGCGGCCGCCCCTCCGGGTCCACCACCGGTACGCCGGTGATGTCGTACTCACTCAGCAGCGCCACGATCTCCCGGAATCCGGTCTCGGGCGAGACCAGGACCACGGGGCTGGTCATCACGAATTCGACGGTGGCATGCCGCACGCCGGTTCACCTCGTCAACGATGCTGGTCCGACCGGGCGCGGATCGTCCCGGCCGGTACCGGCAGCATCGCTCGTGGCGGCCGCGATCGCCAGGGGCCAAGGGGCCGAACGGGTGGGACCTTGGGCCTCGGCCCGCGAACACGTTCCCGACAGGGGGCAGAGGCGGACGGTCGCCCCGCAGGCGGAGAGGGCGCCGGCCGGAGGCCGTAGCGGAGCCGCGGAACCAGCCGTTCCGGCCGTACGTGTTCCGCGGCGCCCGGCCGTACCCGTCGGTGCCCGTCCACTCTGCCCCGTCGGTGCCCGTCCACTCTTCGTCCCGCGCCCGAGGTGGCGGGCCCGACCGTACGAGCTCGCAGGAAGGCCGCAGCGATCTCGCCGCCGGCCGTGGGGGCGACCCGTCCGGGGCCTGGGTAACGGCCACCCCGGGGCCGCCGCCCGGCTTCCCGGTGCCGCCGGCCACCGGCCGAGCCGGCGGCCGACCGGGAACGGGACGACGGCGTTCGGGCCGTGGAGGGACCACGTCTCCTCCCCTGGTCCGTCCCGACACCGGAGGTCGCACGGGCGTGATCGTGCCGGATCCCCGGGAGCCCCGGCCGTACAGCCCGGGCGAGGTGGTCCCCCCGACCTCCCCGACCTCCGCGACCTCCGCGAGCGAGACGTCGCGGTCCGCCGCGAGCCGGTCGACGAGCGGGTCGACGGCCCGGGAACCCACGCCGACTGGGTCGGCGGAGCATCCACCGCTGCTCGTCGGCGGGAGGGCCGCCGGCAAGCGCCGGACGTCCCTGCCTCAGGGGCCAGCCGCACACCCGTCATATGACCGCCGATCTCCCCGGGCGGCGCAACCATCACATGATCGACTCATTGGACCGTCCACCACGACAGCACCACGGCCCCCGGGAGGGTTCCCTGGCAGGACGGACGGTGAGCGCGGCCATGCTGCGCCGGGGCGTCTCGGCGCGCCCGGTGGCCCTGGCGGAGGCCTCGCTGGTGCGCCACTACCGGCGGCTGGTCCGGCGCGCGTACCTGGCGCTGCCCGCCGACCGCGACCGGCACACCCGGGGGCTCGCCGCCCACGCCGCCGTCCAGCGCGCCCTGCCCACCCGCTGGGCCCGGTCTCCCCGGCCACCCGTCGCCGAAGCGCCCGACACGAAGCGCCCGTCACCGGAGCTCCCGAACCCTCCGACGCCCCGGACGACGACGCCGTCTACGCCACGCTGCGCCCGCGGGTGCTGCACACCGCGCTCCGGTCGCACCCGGCTGCCCGCCTCCTCGCGCGGAACTCGACCACGCGCTCGCCGCGCTCTCCGCCCCGGCCAGGGCGGCCTTCGCCCTGCGGACGGTCGAGGGGCTGAGCCCGGAACGGACCACCGAGGTGCTGCGGCAGGCCGGAGCGGTGCACCCGGCGGTGGCCGTGGCCGGGCAGGTCCCCTCCGGCTCGGACCCGCTGCCGCCGGCCTTCGACCCGTGCGCCGTCCGGGTGCAGCCCGCCGACCTGCTGCGCCGTCGCCGTACGCTGACGGCCGTGCTCGCGGTCGGTGTGCTCGGTCTCACCACCACGGCGGGCGTCCTGGGTGGCTCCCTCCCCGCGGTGCCCGGCCGCCCGGCGACGGTGCCGCTCCCGGGATCCGACACCGACCCCTCCTACCTGGTCCGGGTTGCCCCCGACGCCTGGCAGCACGCCACCCGGGTCGACTTCACCCGTCTGGCCCGCCCGCGGCGAGCGGAGCACGGACGGCGCGCTGCTCGGCCGGGCCCTGGCCGCCTGGTCCCGGCCCGGTGCCCGGACCCACGCCGAACCGGGTACGGACCCGGCCCCGCCCACCGCCCCCGTGCACCTGCTGTTCGCCGGGACGGTGGACGGCACCGGCGTGGCGGTGTTCCACGACGGCGGGCGGATCGCCCGCTGCACCGACGGCCGGGACGGTCAGGACGCCGGGTTGGACCTCGCCCGGGCCGACGACGCGGATCTCACCACGTCGGGCGCGGTGGTCCTGCACCGCCAGGGCGCCACCGTCCGCTACCTGCTGGCGCCCTGGGTGGACTCGGCCGAGACCCGCCGGATCGACCAACCCGACACCCCCGCGCGCCCGCTGGACCACCCGGACGGCCTCACCGCCCCGACCCCGGCCGGCGGCCCCGCCGACTGCCGGGGCGCCACCCTGCTCGAACTGCACTCCTCCCCCGTGGTCGCCGACCGGCACGCCTTCCTGCTGACCGACCTGGGCGGCCTGATCCCCACCCACCTCACCTACGCCCCGCCGCCGGACCGCACCCCGGCCGACCACACCCAGGCCGACCACACCCAGGCCGACCACACCCAGGCCGACCTCGAACCGCGCGAGGCCACCGCCCAGGACGCGCTGCGGGCCTGGGCCCGGGCCGGCTGCGCCGCCCCCGACGGCACACCGGGTGTCAGGCGACTGGACCTCTGGTCCTTCGCCGTACAACCACTGCCGCAGAACGCCGGTTCGACCTCCTGGGTCTGCCTGCGCGCCGACCGCTGGGACGGCGCGGGCAGCGCGGCCACCGCCGTCGTGCTGCCGGGCTCCGGCCGCCCGCAGCGCAGCGACGGCGGATCGGGCCGGACGTGCAGCCGCTTCGACCGGGACACCGTCTCCTGGGCCTGGTGGCGTTCCCCGCGCGGATCGGAGTTCCTGCTCGCGGCGGGGAGCCGCCGGGTCACCCGGCTCGCCGTCAAGGGCCCGAACTGGTCCGCCGACCGCTCCACGCCGGACCGCACCCTGGCCGTCGAACGCCCCGCCCGGGCCGCCGTCCAGGTCGAGGCACTGCTCGACGACGGCACCCGCATCAGCCCACCCCCTGAGGCCCGTCCGCAGCCCGTCCACCCCAGGGGGCCCGTCCGCCCCGGGGGCCCCGTCCGCACCCGGGACCCCGTCCCCGTTCAGTCCGTGGCCAACGGCCGCCGGGCCGACTCCCCTTCGTAGTCCGGCAGTTCGACACTGCTGACCTGCTTGCCCAGCTCCAGCATCCGCTCCAGCGCCCAGCGCCGGTTGAGCAGCGCGTTGCGCAGCCGCAGCCCGGTGGCCGTCCGCGGCGCGAGGAACGGCCCGGTCCGGTCCCCGCCCTTCTGGCAGCCCCGCGCGTAGCCGCGCAGCAGCCGCTCGTACCGCGCGAAGGCGCCGCGGTGGTCGCCGTCGGCCCGGGCCAGCTCGCCCGCCAGGACGTACGCGGCGACCACCGCCGTCCCGGTACCCATGCCGCCGATGGTCGCACCGCAGGCGGCGTCGCCGATCAGGGCGATCCGGCCGGTCGACCAGGCGGGCACGTCGGCGCGGCTGATCGAGTCGAAGTACAGCTCGGGGGCGGCGTCCAGACTCTCCAGCAGCTGCGGGACCCGCCAGCCGAGGCCCGCGAAGGCGGCCCGGACCAGCGCCTTCTGCCGCGCCGGGTCATGGCGGTCGTAGCGCAGTTCGGGCGAGGCGAAGAGGCAGAACGCACCGGCCCGGGCCGGGTCGCGGTGGGCCGCGCCGACGGACATCAGCCGGCCGGGGACGTTGAGGCCGACCGCGCCGACCGGCAGCCCGTGCTCGTTGGGCAGCTGCCAGGTGGCCGCGTAGTAGCCGAGGTGGCGGACGTAGTGCCGCTCCGGGCCGAAGGCGAGCCGGCGGACGTTGGAGTGCAGGCCGTCGGCGCCGATCACCAGGTCGAACTCGCGCGGCGCCGCGTGCCGGAAGGCGACCCGGACCCCGCTCGGGGTCTCCTCCAGCGCCGTGATCGAGTCGCCGAAGAGGTACTCGGCGCGGGCGCTGCTGTGCCGGTGGAGCAACTGGGCCAGCTCGCCGCGCGGGACCTCCAGGTCGCCGCCGGCGAACTCGGCGGGCAGGTGCAGCAGTCCGCGCCCGTCGGGGCCCACGAAGGTCATCGGGCTGCCGCCGGTGCCGAGCGCGCGCAGCTCCTCCAGGACGCCCATCCGCTCGAGCACGGTGAGGTGGGTGGGGCCGCGAAAGTCGACGTCCTGGCCGCCGTCGCGCAGGGCGGGCGCCAGCTCGACCACGGTCACCTCGAAGCCGTACCGGCCCAGCCAGTGGGCCAGCGCGGGACCGGCGATGCTCGCGCCCGAGATCAGGACCCTGGTGCTCATGGAAACCACTCCGTCCGAGGAACGAGAAACTGTGTCTGGCGGACACTGTTCATTGCTGTGTACGGTAGACACAGTTGCATCGGATGGACAACCCCCCAGGTCGTGGCATGGACGGACACCCGACCGGAAGTCCGGGGGCACGTCCAGCAGGGGCCCAGGACGGGAGCGGATGATGGTCGAGTCGGTGAGCGACACCGTGCGGTTGCTCTGGGGCCCTCCGGCCAGGCCCACCCGGGGGCCGAAGCCGGCCCTCAGTCTGGAGCGGATCGCCGCGGCCGGGGTCGAGGTCGCCGACGCGGAGGGGCTCGACGCGGTCTCCATGCAGAAGGTGGCCGGGCTGCTCGACTTCACCAAGATGTCGCTCTACCGGTACGTCCCCGGCAAGGCCGAACTGATCGCCCTGATGGTCGAGTCAGCCGTCGGCGCACCTCCGGACGCACCGACCGGAGCCGGTTGGCGGGAACAACTCACCGCCTGGGCCCACCACTTGGCCGAGGCCTTCGCCCGGCACCCGTGGCTGCTGGACGCCACCGTCGGAGCCCGGGCGCTCGGCCCGAGGGAACTCGCCTGGCTGGAGCGGGCGGTGGCGGCGCTTGACGGCCACGGGCTGACCGGCCCCGAACGGATGGACGCCGCCGTCCTGCTCACCGGGCACGTGCGCGGGATCACCGCGCAGTCCCGCGCCGCCGGCCCGGCCGGCACCCCCGAGGCCGAACTCCTCGCTGCCCTCGGCACCGTGGTCCGGGAGAACGCCGACCGCTTCCCGGCCGTCGCCGCCGCCATGGCCGACCCGGAGGGCCGCGACCAGGCACTGGAGTTCGGCCTGGAACGCATCCTGGACGGCCTGGCCGCCCTGATCGAGCGCCGGACCGAGCCCCGAGCCGAGCCCCGCGCGAACACAGGCTGACCCGCCGAGCCGAGCCAACCCGCGCCCGCCCCGTCCTCGCCGCTGTCCGGCCGCTCCCGCCCCACTCCTCCCCGAAAACCGTTCGGAGCGCCGCCCGTTCACTCGCTACCATCGCGCCCCATGGCGATGTTCGTGCACCTGACCGCCGCGGCCAACGCGCCGCGCATCCGCCGCGCCGGGATCCGCGCCGACAGCCACGGCCAGGGCGGCGCGCGCGGGGTGTACTGCTTCCCCGTGCTGCCCTCGTACACGCTGACCCACCAGTGGCTGCGCGAACTGGCCCGGTTCCACCCCAAGGGCGCGCTCGTCGCGGTGCACCTCAGGCTGGACGACGACCAGGAGGTCCTGGCCGGGCACTACCGAGACCGCGACCGGGGCACTCAACGACAGCTGCGGGCCGCCGAGGCGGTCCGGCGGATCGGCACGCTGGCCGACCCGCGCGGCTGGGAGGTGTTCCTGCCGCGCGCGGCGGGGGCCCGCGAGGTGCACCGGGTCCGCGCCGTACCGCAGGTCACCGGCTGGCGCTACCTCCCGGGCGCCCACGGCACCCGGCCGTGCACCTGTTTCGGCTGCCGCGTCTACGGCGAGTACGGCGCCCGCCGGCTGCGCGAGCGCCATCCGCACCCGCTGGACGGTCCGCCGCCGCCCGTCTCCGTACTGCTCGCGCGGATCGCGGCGGCCGGCGTTCCGGGAGATCCGGCCGAACTGCGCTCGGTGCTGCACTGGTTCGGGCTGCGCCGGCGCGGCCCGCTGGAGCGCCTGGCCCCGCTGGCCGCCCACCCGGACCCGGCGGTGCGGGGGGACCTGGTCTGGGCCGTCTGCCGCTGGTCGACCCCGGGTGTCGCCGAACTGCTGGACGGGCTGGCGGACGACCCGCATCCGGGCGTCCGCGAGACCGTCGCGGCGGTCCGGGACCACTGAGGCCCCGGCCGCCGTCGGATCGGCAAAGGTCGGGCGTTTCCGTCAGGAGACGCGCTTGAGCTGCCAGGAGTTCTTCTCCAGGCTCGGCACCGCGGAGTAGTTGCAGCCGGAGCCGTAGAAGGTGCTCACGATCGTCCAGCCGGCCGGCGGCCAGGTGGAGGCGCAGGCGTTGACCACGGTGCCGACCGGGTAGCCGGTGAGCTGCATGATCTTCTTGGTGTTCGGGGTGAAGCCGGAGCCGCAGCCGGCGCTGTTCCACCACTGGACGTCCACGAAGCCGCCCGGCGTCAGCGAGGAGGAGCAGGTGGTGCTGGTGTCGCCGGGCGCGGCCTGGGCCGTCCCCGCGGTCAGCGTCAGCGCGGCGGCGGTACAGCCCAGGGCCAGGACGGCGGAGCGAAGGCGAGTCACGAGGGTCGGCTCCTTTCGGTGACGCGGCCCGTCCGCGTCCCGCCCATTCCTATCCGTACGGCCGGGACGACGGACAGCGACTTTCCGGCCCCGCCTGCGGCTCGTTCTCGCCCATCCCCGCCGGTGGCGGCCCGCGACATGCCGCTGACCTGCGCGGTGTCCCGCCGAGGTGCCCGTTCGCCCGATCCGGGTGATCATGGGACGAACCGCGTCATCGGCGATTCGGCGCACCCGGCTTTGTCGGCCCGGGGAGCGCCCGGAAGGTGGACTGCGATGTTCCAGCTCCTGTGGATCCTGCTCATCGGCTTCGTGCTGGGCGTGATCGCCAAGCTCATTCTGCGGGGACCGCAGTCGATCCCCTGGTGGCTGACCATGCTGCTCGGCGCGGCCGGGGCCTGGCTCGGCAACGCCGTCTCCGGCTGGATCGGCGTCCGCCACACCTCGGGCATCGACTGGATCCGCCACATCCTGCAACTCGCCTTCGCCGTCGCCCTGATCGCCGTCGTCGCCCCGGCCTGGAGCAAGTCGCACCCGAGCCGCTGACCGACCGGGTCGGCCCGGCCCACATGCCCGGCAGGGCCGACCAGCCCACATGCCCGGCAGGGCCCGGCCGGCGCACGTGCGCGGCCGGCACGGCCCAGCCCGCAGGCGTTCCCGGGCCCGCTCAGCCCACGTGCACGGCCGGGCGGCGGGCCCGGTCCGGTTCGGCCTCGCGCAGCACCTCGCGGGTGACGGGGGCGATCTCGCCCTGTCCGAAGAGGAAGAACCGCAGGAACTGGGCGAAGGGGTTGCCCTCGGTCCACTCGAAGTAGATGTGCGGCTGCTGCCCGGTGAGGTCGCGCACCCGCAGCAGCAGGGCGGCCAGCGCGTTGGGCACGCTGGAGCTCTCCAGCGACAGCACCCGGTAGCGGTCGTGCAGCACCTCGCCGCGCACGGTCAGCTCGGCCTCGAAGTCGGACGGGTCGAGCACGGTGACCTCGACGAAGACCAGGTCGTCCTCGGCCGGGATGTCGTTGTCCCGCCGGATCTGGTGGATCTTGTCACGGTACTCGGCGAGGTCCCGGCTGTTCGGCTCGTTGGCGATCAGCCGCAGCGGGCGGTGGGTGTAGTCCCGGACGAACCGCTCCGCGACCTCGTCCAGCACCACGTCGGTGACGCGCAGTTCGAAGGCGCGCTTCAGCCGGGACAGGAAGGAGACCAGCATGATGCCCGCGATGAAGCAGGCGCCGATCTTGACGCCGTCCGGCCGCTCGGCGATGTTCACCGCCGTGGTGTAGAGGAAGACCCCCGAGATCACTCCGAAGCCGGCCCGCCAGCGGCGCTGCCCGGCCTTGTGGGCGGCGATGGTGACGGCGATGGCCGCGGAGCTGATCAGCACCAGCACGCCGGTGGCGTAGGCGCCGCCCTGGGCGTCCACGTTGGCGTCGAAGATCCAGGTGACCAGGAAGGCGATCAGGGTGAGCACGATGACGGTCGGCCGCACCGCGCGGGCCCAGTGCGGGGCCATGCCGTAGCGCGGCAGGTAGCGCGGCATCAGGTTGAGCAACCCGGCCATCGCGGAGGCCCCGGCGAACCAGAGGATGGCGATCGTGGAGAGGTCGTAGACGCTGCCGAAGGTGCTGCCCAGGTACTCGTGGGCGAGGTAGGCGAGCGCCCGCCCGTTGGCCTGGCCGCCGGTCTTGAACTGGTCCTCGGGGATGAGCAGCGTGGTGATGAAGCTGGTGGTGATCAGGAACACGCTCATGATCGCGGCGGCGGTGGTCAGCAGCTTGCGGGCGCCGCGGATCCGGCCGGTGGGCTTCTCCTCGGTGTCGTCCGGGTCTCCCTCGATGTGCGGCATCACGGCGACGCCGGTCTCGAATCCGGACAGGCCGAGCGCCAGTTTCGGGAAGACGATCAGGGCGACGCCGATCATCGCGATGGCGTTGCCGTGTTCCGCGGTCAGCGCGTCCGTCCAGTCGCTGAACAGGTGCGGGGCGCTGAGCACGTGCCACAGCCCGTTCGCCACCACCACGACGTTGAGCGAGAGGTACACCGCGACCAGCACCACGGCCAGGCCGATCGCCTCGCTGAACCCCTTGAGGAAGACCGCGCCGAGCAGGGCGATCATGATCATGGTCAGCGATACCTGCTTGCCGGTCAGGGCGCTTTGCAGGTGCGGGTTCTCCACCAGGTGGGCGCTGGCGTCGGCGGCGGACAGGGTGATGGTGATCATGAAGTCGGTGGACGCGAAGCCCAGCAGGGTCAGCACGAAGAGCTTGCCCTGCCAGAACGACAGCAGCCGCTCCAGCATCGCGATCGACCCCTGGCCGTGCGGGCTCTCCTGGGCGACCCTCCGGTAGACCGGCAGTGCGCCGAGCAGGGTGACGATCACCAGCACGATGGTGGCCAGCGGCGAGACCAGCCCGGCCGCGAGCGCGGCGATGCCCGGCTGGTAGCCCAGGGTGGAGAAGTAGTCCAGGCCGGTCAGGCACATGACCCGCCACCAGCGCTGGCCCTTCTCCTGCTGCGGCTCGGCGTGCGGGCCGGGGTGCTGTTTGGCCATGTCGGACAGGCCTTCCAGCAGCCAGGCCCGGAACCGCACACCCCGGGATGAAGGCACCGCCCCGTGCTCGGCCGACCCCGACGACACCACGTGCACCCCTGTCCACGACTCGGCCGGGCGCGCGGCTCCGGGCCCCCTGCGGCCGCCGGACGGCGGGCCTGGTCAGGCTAGGGGACGTGATCGCCGGGGCCGGGCAAGCGCGCGGGCCGACACACCCGGGTGCGCCCGTACGGCCCCCGGTGGCGGGCCGCCCCGGGCCCCGCCCACCACGGGGCGGCCCCCTCGCGGCACCCGTGGTCCGGCGCGGCGGCCTGCACAGGCCTCGTGAAACGCGCGAGGATGTCCGCGCGCCCGACACGCCCGGCCGAGGCAGCCACGGGCACGGGCACGGAACACGGACGAGGGACACAGGGAGGTCGCGGTGGTGGAGCCGAGCCGGCGGAGGATTCTGGGCCTGGGCCTGATGGCGGCCGCCGTCACCTCCTGCGGCCCCCGCCGCCCGGACCCCGCCACCGACCCGCGCCCCTCCACGCCGGCAGCCGCCTCGGCGTCCGGCGCCCCGACCCCCGGCGCCCCCGCCACCGCCACCGCCACCGGCGGCCCTGTCGCCGACGGGCACACCGGCCCGACGAGCGAGCGCTCCCTGCCCGGCAACCCCGACTGGGAGATCACCGACCCCGGCCAGGACGGCGCCATCGAGGGCTTCGCCGACCGGGTCAGCGTCCTGCCCGGGGAGTCCTTCGGCCTGCACGTCTCCACCCCCGCCGCCGCCTTCACCGTCTCCGCGTACCGGATGGGCTGGTACGACGGCGCCCGCGCCCGGCTGGTCTGGCGCCGCGAGCACGTGCCCGGCGGCAAGCAGGCCGCGCCGCACGTGGACCCGGCGACCCGCACCGTGCTGACCGGCTGGCAGCGCACCCTCGCGGTGGACACCGCCGGCTGGCCCGAGGGCGCCTACCTGCTGCGCCTGGACGCCGAGGACGGCTCCGGCCGGCGCTACGTCCCGCTCACCGTCCGCTCGGCGAGCACCGCCGGCCGGACCGTGATCATGAGCGCCCCGGCGACCTGGCAGGCCTACAACGAGTGGGGCGGCTACAGCCTCTACAACGGCCCGACCGGCGGCCTGGCCGGCCGCTCGCTGCAGGTCGTCTTCGACCGGCCGTACGACTACGACCACGGTGCCGGGCTGTTCCTGGTCTACGAGGCGCCGCTGGTCGCCCTCGCCGAGCGGCTCGGCCTGCCGCTCGCGTACACCACCGGCATCGACGTGGCCCGCGAGCCCGGCCTGTTGACCGGGGCGAGCGCCGTCCTGTCCCTGGGCCACGACGAGTACTGGTCGCCCGAGCAGCGGGCCAACGTGGTCGCGGCCCGGGACGCCGGGACCAACCTGGCGATCCTCGGCGCCAACTGCTGCTTCCGCCGGATCCGCTTCGAGCCGACCGAGCTCGGCCCCGACCGCACGGTGGTCTGCTACAAGGACGCCTGGGCGCAGGATCCGGGCCACCGGTCGGGCGCCCCGGCGACCACCGACTTCCGGGTCGGCCCGGGCGCCGACCCGGAGAGCTCGATGCTCGGCGTCATCTACGACGGCTACCCGGTGGACGCCCCGTACGTGGTCACCTCGCCCGGGCACTGGGCCTTCGAGGGGACGGGCGTCGCGGCGGGCGCGTCGTTCCCGCACCTGGTCGGGGTGGAGTACGACCGGGTGGACACCGGCTTCCCCACCCCGCGGCCGATCGAGGTGATCGCCCACTCCCCCGTGGTCTGCGACGGCCGCCACTCCCACTCCGACACCGCCTACCACACCGTGCCGAGCGGCGCCGGGGTGTTCGCCACCGGAACGATGCGCTGGGTCGAGGCGCTGGAGGCCCGTGGCCCCGGCGGCGGCAAGGCCGACCACGGCATCGACTCGCACGCCGGGGACCTGGTCCGCCAGGTCACCGAGAACGTCCTGCGCGCCTTCGCGGCCGGACCGGCCGGCCGGACCCACCCCGCCCAGGACAACCTCGCGACCGTCTACGGCACGGCGTAGCGGACCCGGCCCGGCCGGCCGTGAGCGGCGGTGCGGATGCCCGCCCCCGAGCCGGGGCCGGCGGCGCCCGACACCCCCGGTACACTCGCACGGTCCCATCCGGAGCAGGCACGAGGGAAACAGAACATGGTCGAGGCCTCCCCCAAGGTCGTTGTGGTCGTCCCCACGTACAACGAGCGGGAGAACCTCCCGGTCCTCGCGGGCCTGCTCGCGGAGCTCCCGGTGCCCAACCTGCACCTGCTGGTGGTCGACGACAACTCCCCCGACGGCACCGGTGAGATCGCCGACAAGCTCGCCGCGGACTCCGGCGGCACCGTGAGCGTGCTGCACCGCACCGAGAAGGACGGCCTCGGCCGCGCCTACCTGGCCGGCATGGCCAAGGCGCTGGACGACGGCGCCGACGTGGTGGTGCAGATGGACGCCGACCTCTCCCACCCGGCCTCCGCGATACCCGCGATGGTCGAGACGCTGCTCACCGACGGCACCGCCGTGGTGCTGGGCTCGCGCTACGTCCCCGGCGGCTCCACCGCCGAGGAGTGGCCCTGGCACCGCAAGGCGCTCTCCGCCTGGGCGAACTTCTACGTCAACGCGATCCTCAGCCTCGGCGTCCGGGACGCCACGGCCGGCTTCAAGGCCTGGCGGGCCGACACCCTGCGCGCCATCGACCTGCCGACCGTGCAGAGCAACGGCTACTCGTTCCAGGTCGAGATGAACTACCGGGTCGTCAAGCAGGGCATGACCATCCGCGAGGTGCCGATCCGCTTCGAGGAGCGGATCGAGGGCGCCTCGAAGATGAGCATGGGCGTGCAGGTCGAGTCCGCGCTGGCGCCCTGGAAGCTGCGCTTCAACCGCGACGACTAGCGGACAGCGGCGGCGCACGGGCCCGGCCCGATGCGGGCGTACGGGTGCCGGAAGGTCCCGGGCGCGGTGTGAACGGCGGCTTCGGGGAAAGAAGGGCGACATGGCCCTTCTCCCGGAGACCCTCAAGGACCTGGTCCGCCGCAGCGCCCGAGAACCCTTCGTGGTCCAGAGCATCCGGGCCACCGTCGCGGCCACCATCTCCTACGCGGTGGCGACGCGGCTGAGCAGCGAGCCCGCCCCGCTGACGGCGCCGCTGACCGCGCTGCTGGTCGTCCAGGTCACCGTCTACTCGACGCTCAAGACCAGCATCCGCCGGGTCAACTCGGTGGTGGTCGGGGTACTGATCGCGATCGGCTTCAGCGCCGTGGTCGGGCTCTCCTGGTGGAGCCTCGGGCTGATCATCCTGGCCTCGCTGGTCGTCGGCCGGTTCGTCCGGGTCGAGGAGTTCGTCCAGGAGGTCGCGATCAGCGCGATGCTGATCCTGGGCGTGACCAAGCTGGCCTCGCAGGCCTGGGACCGGGTGCTGGAGACGCTCATCGGCGCCGCCGTCGGCCTGCTGTTCAACCTGCTGTTCGCGCCACCGGTCTGGGTGGACAGCGCCGGGGAGTCGATCGAGGACCTCGCCCGTCGGGCCCGCCAGCTGCTGCTGGACATCTCCGAGGAGCTGGGCCGCCCCACCCCGGTGGCCAGGGCCGCCGAGCGGCTGCACGAGGCACGCAGGCTGGACCAGGCGATCGCCGACGTGGACGCGGCGTTGCGCCAGGCCGAGGACAGCCTTCGGTTCAACCCGCGGATCAGCGAGGGGCTGCTGTCCCGGCTGGTGCTGCGCACCGGGCTGGACACGCTGGAGATCTGCGTCGTCGTGATCCGGGTGCTGGCCCGCTCGCTGACCGACCTGGCCAAGCGGCGCGGCCCCGATGAACGGCTCTTCCCGCCGGACGTCGCGGTGGGGCTCGAGGAACTGCTGGCGCACGTGGGCGGCGCGATGGTGAGCTACGCGGTGCTGGTGACCACTCAGGTGAGCCGCAACGCCGAGGAGGCGGAGGAGCGGCTGACCTCCGAGCTGGCGGCCGCGTGGACCTGCCGGGAGAACGTCGCCCAGGTGCTGCTGCGCAAGGTCCGGGAGCACCCGGAGGCCTGGCAGCTGCACGGTTCGATACTGGCCGAGGTGGACCGCATCCTGGACGAGATGGACCTGGAGCACCGCGGCCGGCGGCTGATGGAGGAACTGGACCGGGCCTCGGTGGCGAACCGGGAGCGGTTCTCCCGCTACGCCACGCTGCGCCGCCTGCTGCGGGGCGAGCGGGCCCGCGGCGGGCGGTCCTCCGTCAAGGCGCAGCGCCCGGCGGCGTAGGCCGGGCACCGTTGCCGGGCTGTCCGCCCGGCGCCGGGTCCGGGCCGGCGGGCCCGGTACCGTTCCCCGGGGTGTCCCGCCCGGCGCCGGTCCCCGGAGCGCCGCGGTCAGGGCATCAGCCAGGGCTGCTGCGGCAGCGGGTGGCCGGTCTCCAGGTAGGTCTTGAGGTTGGCGAGCACCGCCGACCAGCCCTGTTCGGCGTCGGCCCGCGCGGCCTCGTCGGCGAGGTCCTCGTGGATGACGGTGAGCCGGGTGAGGTCCTGCCAGCCCTGGATCTCGAAGGTGACCCGGGACGGCCAGCCGGCCCGGTCCTCCTGCGGCCCGGCCCAGGTGGTGACCAGCCGGTGCGGGCGGTCGACCGCCTCGACGGTGCCGATGACGTCGGCGATGCCGGAGCCGTCGGTCCGCTGGTGCTCCCAGGGCGCGCCGAGCAGCCAGGTGGAGACGTTGCGGTGGCCCCAGTAGAGGCCGGACTCGTCGGCGTTGGTGAGCGCGTGCCAGACCCGCTCGGGGGTGGCCCGCAGGTAGGTGATGCCGCGGTGGCTGAGGGCGGTCACGGCCTCACCCCTCGGCCGCGGCGAGCAGCGGCTGGATCTCGATCTTCTGCATCCGCAGCATGGCCGCGAAGACTCGGTCCGCCTTGGCCCGGTCCTCGCCCGCGACCAGGTCGAGCAGCACCCGGGGGGTGATCTGCCAGGAGAGGCCGTAGCGGTCCTTGAGCCAGCCGCACGGGCCCGGCTGACCGCCGTCGGCGGTGAGTGCCGCCCAGAGCGCGTCGACCTCCTGCTGGTCCTCGCACTCCACCTGGAGCGAGATCGCCTCGGTGAAGTGGAACTCGGGGCCCCCGTTGAGGGCCGTGTACTCGCGGCCGGCGAGTTCGAACTCGACGGTCATCACCGAGCCGGCCGGGCGGGGGCCGGCCTCGCCGTAGCGGGTGGTCCTGGTGATCCGGGAGTTCGGGAACAGGGAGGTGTAGAAGGCGGCGGCCTCTTCGGCCCGGTCGTCGAACCAGAGGACGGTGGTGATTCTCTGCATGCGCCCGACGGTAACGGCGGGGTCCGGTACGGCGGCCGAGCCACGGCCGGGGGTCACCGGATCGGCGCCCCCGGCCGGCCTCGCGTCAGTGCACCCAGCCCGCGTAGCGCTGGACGAAGCGCTGACCGGTGTGGGCGGTCACGACGACGTCGTAGCGGCCCTGCTTGTCCAGCGGCCAGGCCAGGTTGACCTGCTTGCCGGGCTTGACCCAGACGGTCTGCGCGGTGCCCGCGAAGTCGTTGGGCGCGGCGGTGAAGGCCACGTCGGTCATTCCGTCGTTGGCCACCTGCAGGGTGAGCTTGCGGTTGCCGCGCAGGTCGGCGGTGACGATCGGCACGCCGATGTCGTTCTGGCCGTCCTGACCGTCGCGCACCACGGTGCCGGCGAAGCGGCGGACGAAGCCGTCCGGGCCGTGCACGGTGAAGTCGTAGCGGCCGCCCGTGGCGGCGGCGTCCCAGACGTACCGGGCGGTGGCGCCGGGGGCGACGGTGTACGGGGTGCCGGCGAAGGGGAGCAGGATGTTCGGGTAGACGGTGTACGGGAACGCCACCGAGCCGTCGTTGCTCATCGTGCAGGTGGCCTTGCCGGTCCTCCGGTCCACCTCGACGTCGGCCCACGGCTGGTACGGCAGCGGGCGGTGCGGGCGTTCGCCGCGTTCCTGGACGGGCATCGCCTGGGCGCCGACCGCCGGCAGCGCGACGCCGGGCAGCTTGGTGCCCGCGTCGGCCCTGGCCATCAGCGCCTTGGTGTCGGGCAGTGCCGGGATCGAGTGCTCCGGGGCGGCGAAGTCGAAGCAGCTGGTGAGGTCTCCGCAGACGGCCCGGCGCCAGGCCGAGATGTTGGGCTCGGCCACCCCGGTGACCAGCTCCATGAAGCGCAGCACGGACGTGTGGTCGAAGACCTGGGAGTTGACCCAGCCGCCGCGCGACCAGGGCGAGACCACCCAGAGCGGCACCCGGTTGCCGAGGCCGATGGCCCGTCCCTGGGTGAACTCCTCGGGGGTGCCGGGCTCGGGGGTGGGCGGGACCATGTGGTCGAAGTAGCCGTCGTTCTCGTCGTACATCACCAGGAAGACGGTGTGCCGCCAGACCTCCGGGTTGGACGTCAGCGACTGCAGGGCCTGGTCGACCCAGTGCGCGCCGTAGGCCGGGCCGGCCTCCGGGTGCTCGGAGAACAGGTAGGGCGCGACCAGCCAGGAGACGGTCGGCAGGGTGCCGTCCTTGCAGTGGCGGTCGAAGTCGGCGGGGTCGAACTTCGTCATCGCGTTGACGTAACGCGGGTCGTCGTGCGGGAAGTTGTGGAACTGCTTGAAGTAGGAGAGCGCGTTGTCGTCGTAGTCGCCGGTGCGGTCGTCCTTGCTGGGGTTGTGGTAGACGCGCCAGCTGACGCCGGCCGCCTCCAGGCGCTCGGCGTAGGTGGTCCAGTCGGCGACGGGGTTGTCGGTGACCGGGGTGTTGTCGATCCACGGCCCCGTGGTGCCGTCGCGGCCGGGGCCGGCGGTGCCGGTCCACAGGTAGAGGCGGTTGGGGTCGGTCGGGCCGGCCAGCGAGGTGAAGTAGGCGTCGCAGACGGTGAACGCGTCGGCCAGGGCGTACTGGTAGGGGATGTCGTCCCGGGTGAAGTAGCCCATGGTGCGCTCGCCCTTGGCGGCGATCCACTTGTTCATGGCGCCGTTGTTGACGGCCTGGTGGCCGGTGGCCCAGTCGTGCGGGAGGCCGCCGGCGTTCTGAGCGTTGTACTTGGCGGTGTCCATCCGGTACGGCAGCATCACGCCGCCGTCGCTGCGCCGGCTGTCGGGCTGGCGGAAGACGTCGGTGCCGTCCGGGAACTGCAGCGCCTGCTTGTCGCCGAAGCCGCGCACGCCGGCCAGGGTGCCGAAGTAGTGGTCGAAGGAACGGTTCTCCTGCATCAGGACGACGACGTGCCTGACGTCCTTGATGGTGCCGGTGAGCGGGACGGCCGGCTTGGCACCGGTGGCGGGCGAGGGCGCCGGGGCGGCGGCGGCCTGGGTGGCCGTCAGGCCGGTCAGGGCGGTGGCGCCGGCGGCCGCGGTGGCGCCGACGAAGGTGCGGCGGGAGAGCTCGGGCATGACGAACTGGCCTCTCGGAGCTGGGAGTCGGGGAGCCTGGGAGCTCAGAGCTGGAAGGTGGCGACCGCGGCGGCGGTGTCGGAGGGCCACTCGTTGGCGGCGGCACCGGGCTCGGGCTGCGGCCAGTCGGCGACCAGGGTGTGCGCCTCGACCAGCTTCAGCGGGCCCGCGCACTGGACGTAGTCGGTCCGGTCCTGCGGCTCGGGGCGGTCGCCGCGCCGCTTGCGGGTGGGCGACCAGGTGTTGCCCGGGGCCTTGACCGGGTCGGGGCACTCCTCGCGGAAGGCGTCGGTCAGGCCCGCACCCTGGAGGGCCACCGTGACCGGCCAGGCGAGCGCGCCGATCCCCTGGTGGGCGGCGGCGGTGGCGGCCGTCCAGTCCCGGTGCGAGGGCGAGGAGAGCGCGCCGGCCAGCACCACCGGGATGCGCCGGGCGATGTCCGCGCGCACGGCGGCGGCCAGCGCCTCGGCCTGCTTCAGCCGCAGCGAGCCCTTCTCGGCGGCCAGCACCTCGGCGGCGGTCCGGCCGTCCTGGACGGCGTACGGGCCGTAGCCCGCCTCGTCGAGGTGGGCGGCCCAGAAGCGGACGCCGCGGCCGCCGGGCAGCCGCAGGGTGACCGCGGCGGCGGGCAGTTCGGCGGTCGGCGGGGTGACGTCGCCGAGCGGGTGGCGGCTGAGGATGCCGATGCTGCCCGGGCTCTGGTAGGCGTGCCAGCCGAGGGCGTCGGCCAGGGTCCCGGCCCGCTCCCCCGCGGTCTCCTGGAGGGCGAGCACGTCCAGGCCCTGGGCGAGGACCACGCGCAGCTGCTTCTCCAGCGCGTCGGTGTGGGCGGCGCCCGCGTCGTGCAGGTTCCAGCTCGCGGCCTTGAGGCGCGGTGCGACGGCCGGGTCGACCACCGGGACGAGGACGGTGACGGTGTCGGTGGAGCCCGTGCTGTCCTTGACACCCACGACCACCGGCTCGGGGGCCTTGCCGGGGGTGGCGGGGGCGGTTCCGGTGAGGAGGCCGTCGGCGCTGACGGAGGCCCAGGCCGGGCCGGCGACCTTGCGGAAGGTGGCGGAGCCGGCCGGGTTTCCGGCCGGGCGGGACCAGAGGCCGCCGAGCCGGACCGTCACGGCCGCGCCCGGGGCGACCGGCGTGGCAGTGAAGGAGTCGACGGCGGCGTGCGGGCGCACGACGGCGGGCTTGGGGCGGAAGGCGAACGGCTCGGTCCGGGCGAGGATGCCGTAGCCGTCCTTGGCGAGCAGGTAGGCGGTGTACGGGCCGCCGGTCAGCGCGGAGGTGTCGAGCTGGACGTCGCCCGCGGTGCCCGGGGTGTACTTCCACAGCAGCGAGCCGCCGTTGCCGGGCTGGCGGCCGCCGTCGTAGATGCCGACCCAGTTCTTGGCGTCGGGGGCGTCGGTGGTCCAGTGGAAGGTGAGCCGGTCGCCTTCGGTGGGGTTGCTGGAGGAGCTGAGCGTCAGGGCGCTGCCTGCGGCCACGGTTGTCCTGTCCGCCGCCCGGGGCCGGGGCCCGCCGGGGGACGGTGCGCCGGGGCCGGGTACGGCTGGTCACGGAGGCTGGGAGAGGGGAGCGCCGCAGTTGGCTGTACAACTGCGGGCGCCCTCATTCACCCGAAGGCCGGCGACCGGCGCGTGAACGACGCGTGACGGAGTGTCGGGCGGACCGGGAACTTCGGTGGGCGCGCCCGCGGGCGCCTCCGCGGGCATGCGGCGCGGGCATGCGGCGCGGGCATGCGGCGGGGGCTGTGGTGGACCGGTCCACCACAGCCCCCGCCGTTCCGTGCTCCCCGGGCGTGCGCCGCCGGTCAGGCCAGGGCGAGGAAGAGCTTCTCCAGCTCGGCCT
This sequence comes from Kitasatospora sp. NPDC096204, assembly GCF_044763205.1. NCBI lineage: Bacteria > Bacillati > Actinomycetota > Actinomycetes > Kitasatosporales > Streptomycetaceae > Kitasatospora > Kitasatospora sp. NPDC096204. Next base: position 19,476 of record NZ_JBIWFT010000026.1, on the reverse strand, counting down.
CGCTCATCGGCGGGGCGTCCTCGTCGGCGGCGGCCATGCACTGGCGCATGCCGCTTGCGACGATCTTGAACCCGGCCCGGTCGAGCGCGCGCGAGACGGCGGCGAGCTGGGTGACCACGTCCTTGCAGTCCCGGCCCGCCTCGATCATCGCGATCACTCCGGCCAACTGGCCCTGCGCCCGGCGCAGCCGGTTCAGGACCGCGCCGACCGCCTCCTCGTCCACCTGCATGTCGGGGCCGCCTTTCACATCGACTGTCGATGGACAAGTGTACCCGGCGGGGTATTCATTCCCGGATGGCGGAAACCGTGCCCGCCCCGGGGGCTCCCGGGAGGAGAGGGGAGGGGAGCGGTGGTGGAGCGGGGCGGGGGCGGGCGGGGCGAGGGCGGGCGGGGCGAGGGCGGGCGGGGCGAGAGCGGGGCGGGGCGAGGGCGGGGCGGGTCGGGTCAGCGGCGGGCCAGGCGGCGCTCCCCGCCGGCGCCGGTCGCGTACGGAAGCTCGTAGTGCGCGAACACGGCGGGCTCGTCCTCGGCGGGCAGCACGTCGTCGGTGCCGATCGCCGGAGCCTGCTTGACGACGTTGCGCGGGTACGCCACCCGGAGGTAGTCCGGTCCGGCCACCGCCCCCTCCAGCGGGACGAACACCAGGCGGCGACGGCCGGCGAACCCGACCGCGACGGTCGCGAAGAACGGTTCGTCGCTGGCCGTCTCCACGTAGACCGACTCCAGCGAACCGATGCGGCGGCTCTTCTCGTCGACCACGGCGTGGCCGCGCCACTCCCGGATGTCCGCCATTGCGATGACCATGGCCCGACCTCCCGCCTCCGGCTCTTCCACGGCCCGGATCCCCCCATCCTCCGCCGGGAGTGGCGGGGGCGCACGACGGGCCCACGGGCCCGGCGCCGACCGTGTCGGCGGGTACGGCGGGTATGGCGGGTACGGCGGGTACGGCGGGTACGGCGGGGTGACCCGCAAGCGCTGTGGTCGTAGCGGTCCAGACCACCTTGAGCGGAGCGGGGCGCCCGATGAAGGATGGCGGTTCGAGCACGTCAGGAACGGCGGCTCCGGAAGGGCCGCATGATCGGGGAGGCAATGTGATCATCGCCCGCGAGGTGGAGTTCGACCGCGACGAGATGTTCGAGCTGTACGACGCGGTGGGGTGGGAAGGCTACACCGGCGACGTCGACAAGCTGATGCGCGGCCTGGCCAACTCCCATCTGGTCGTGACCGCGCGCGACGAGTCCGGGGAACTGCTCGGGCTGGCCCGCACCGTCTCGGACGACGAGGCGGTCTGCTACGTCCAGGACGTGCTGGTGCACCCGCGCCACCACCGGAAGGGCGTGGGGCGCGCACTGATGGAGCACCTGATGGACCGCTACGCCCACTGCCGGTTCTTCCTGCTCTCGACCGACCACGAGTCCACCCCGGAGGGCGTGCGGAACCACGCCTTCTACCGCTCGCTGGGCTTCCTCTCCTACGAGGAGAAGGAGATGTCCGCCTTCGGTCTCCCCCGCGTCCGGGCTCCGCGCCCGGGCGCGGAGCGGGCCGAGGCGCGACCGGGCCCGATCGCGGGCTGAGCCGGTCGCGCTCTGACCCGGTCCCCCAACGGCTCAGGCCCGGCTCCGGCGGCTCAGGCGGCTCAGGCCGGGCGGCCGGGCGGGACCAGGCCGGTCTGGTAGGCGATGGCGACGAGCTGGGCGCGGTCGCGGGCGTCGAGCTTGTTCATCGCCCGGTGGACATGGGTGCGGACGGTGAAGGGGCTGACGAACATCCGCTCGGCGATCTCCTCGTTGGTGAGGCCGGTGGCGGCCATCGACATCACCTCGCGCTCGCGGGCGGTGAGGACGGCGAGCCGCTCACTGGTCGGGGTTCCGGACGCCGGCTCCGGCTGGGCCAGGAACTGGTCGATCACCGCCCGGGTGGCGGCGGGCGAGAGCAGCGCCTCGCCCGCCGCCACGGTGCGGATCGCGGCGAGCAGTTCCTTGGGGTCGGCGCCCTTGCCGAGGAAGCCGCCGGCGCCCGCGCGCAGCGCCTGGGCCACGTAATCGTCGATCTCGAAGGTGGTGAGGATGAGCACCCGGGTGTCGGACAGCTCCTCGTCGCCGCAGATCTCGGCGGTGGCGCCGAGGCCGTCGACGCCGGGCATCCGGATGTCCATCAGCACGAGGTCGGGCTTGGTGGCCCGGGCGAGCGCGACGGCCTCCCGGCCGTCGGCGGCCTCGCCGACCACCTCCATGTCCTCCTCCGCGTCGATCAGCAGGCGGAAGGCACCGCGCAGCAGGGCCTGGTCGTCGGCGAGCAGTACCCGGATGGTCATGCGTGGTCCCTGTCCTCTCGAACGGCGCCGTCCGCTCGGGCGGCGCGCTCCTGTCCTACGGCTGGTGTCGGGTGCTCGGTCGTCCGGTGCTCGGTCGTCCGGTGCTCGGTCGTCGGATGGTCGCTACGGACGGTGCGTGCGGCCCGGGCGGCCCGGGCGACGTCCTCTGCGGTGAAGGCGCCCGCGGTCTCGGGGCCGTCGTCGCGGGCGCCGGTGCGCAGCGGCAGTTCGGCGGTGACCAGGAAGCCCCCGCCGGGCCGCCGGTCGGCGCTGAGCCGCCCGCCGACCGCGCCGGCCCGCTCGCGCATGCCGATCAGCCCGAAGCCGCTCCCACTGGGGGCCTGCCGGGGCGGGGACACGGCGCGGGGGCGGCCGGTGGCGGTCGGGCGTCCGTTGGCGACGCTGACCGAGACCCGGCTGCCGCTGTAGGCGAGGGTGATCTCGGCGTCGGCGCCGTGGGCGTGCTTGGCCACGTTGGTCAGCGACTCCTGGACGATCCGGAAGGCGGTGAGGTCGACGCCGGGCGACAGCGGGCGGGCCTCGCCCTCGACGGTGAGCCGCACCGGCAGTCCGGCCCGCTCGAAGGTGGTGATCAGCTCGGGCAGCCGGTCGAGGCCGGGGGTGGGCTCGAGCGGGGCGGGCTCCTCGGCGCGGCGCAGCAGGCCGACGGTGGCGCGCAGTTCCTGGAGGGCCGAGCCGGTGGCGTCGGTGATGTGGCTGAGCACCTCGCGGGCCTGGACGGGGTGGCTGTCCATGAGGTGGACGGCGATGCCGGCCTGGGCGTTGGCGAGGGCGATGTGGTGGGCGACGACGTCGTGCAGGTCGCGGGCGATCCTGATGCGCTCGTCGGCGACCCGCCGCCGGGCCTCCTCCTCGCGGGTCCGCTCGGCGCGTTCGGCGCGCTCCTCGATGGCCGCGAGGTGCGCGCGGCGGTTGCGGATGGAGTCGCCGAGGGCGCCGGGCAGCAGGGCCCAGGCCAGGACGCTGATCCGTTCGCCGAGCGGGCCACCTGAGCCGAACAGCAGGGAGATCCCGGTGAGCAGCACGGCGGTGATGATCGAAGCGCGCAGGGCGGTGGCTCGGTCGGTGCGGACGGCGAGGAAGTAGAGCGCGGCCAGCAGCGGGGTGGCGAGGGCCGGGCTGAGCCGGGGGCTGGTGAAGGTGAGCACCACGGTGCAGAGGAGCGTGACGGCAACCACCGCGCGCGGGTGGCGGCGATGGACGAACACGGCGGCGGCCGAGATCAGGGCGACGGAGCCGATGACCGGATCGAGCCCGGTGAAGCGGCCGCCGGTCTGGTCGATGGTGGCGCCGAGGGCGGTGACCGCGATCAGGGCCAGGCCGCCGGCGAAGTCGAGCAGCCGGAGGTGGTCGCGGCGCAGGCGCTGCCAGGTGTCGCTCATGGTCGTGGTCTCCGGGTCGGGGTGCCCTGGCCGCACCCTCGCCGGGCCACGCCAGTTCGCGCCGCGCCGGCCGCGGTGGGGGCGGCGGGCCGGGCAGGGGGCCTCCGCACGGGCGGTGGCCCCCGACAGCAACGGTAACGGTTGGAGTTCGAACCGGTGTCCGAGCCGGTCGGCGGCGGACCGGACGGTCGCCACCGAGGCCAGGCCCGGGGTGGTGCCCGGACCTGGCCTCGGTGCTGCCGGGCCAGGCCCGGACGGTACCGGCCTAGACGGTGACCGACTCCCGGGCCTGGGTCGGCTCGGGGGCGGCGGTCTCCAGCTTGCTGCCCTCGACGTCCACGTCCGGTATCAGCCGGTCGAGCCAGCGCGGCAGCCACCAGGCGCGGCGGCCGAGCAGGGCGAGGACGGCCGGGACGACGGTCATCCGGACGATGAAGGCGTCGAAGGCGACGGCCGCGGCGAGGCCCAGGCCCATCATCTTGATCATCGGCTCGCTCATCCCGATGAAGCCGGCGAAGACGGCGATCATGATGAACGCGGCGGCGGTGACCACCCGGGCGTTGTGCCGGAAGCCGGTGACGATGGCCTCGCCGGGCTCCTCACCGTGGACGAAGCCCTCGCGGATCCGGGTGACCAGGAACACCTCGTAGTCCATGGCGAGGCCGAAGACCACACCGATCATGAAGATCGGCATCATGCTCATCACCGGGCCGGTCTGCTCCACGCCGATCAGGTCGGCCAGCCAGCCCCACTGGAAGACCGCGACCACGGCGCCGAGCGCGGCGACCACGGAGAGCAGGAAGCCCAGGGCCGCCTTCAGCGGGACGAGGACGGAGCGGAAGACCACCATCAGCAGGATGACGGCCAGGCCGACGACCACGGCGAGGTAGGGCACCAGCGCGTCGGACATCTTCTGCGAGACGTCGATGTTCATCGCCGTGGTGCCGCTGACCAGGACCGTCGCCCCGGTGGCCGACTTGAGGCCGGCCGCGTCGTCACGGATGGCGTGCACGATGTCCTTGGTCTCGGCCTCGCTCGGGCCGGTCGCCGGGACGGCGTTGAGCAGGGCCGTGTCACCGGCCGGGTTGAACATCGGCGGCGTCACCGCGACGACCCCGGGCAGACCGGAGACCTTCTTGGCGACCTCGGCCGCGGCGGCCTTCGGGTCGGCGACGCCCTTGGCGTCCACCATGACCGTCAGCGGGCCGTTGAACCCGGGGCCGAAGCCCTCGGAGAGCAGGTCGTAGGCGCGGCGCTGGGTGGTGGAGGTGGGCTTGGACTCGTCGCCCGGCAGGCCGAGCCTGAGGTCGAGCGCGGGGGCGGCGAGCACGCCGAGGCCGATCACACCGCCGAGCAGCACCGCGAGCGGGCGGCGCAGGATGAAGCGGGCCCAGCGGGCACCGCCGTTCTCCTTCGCGCCCGAGGCCTCGCCCTGGTCCATACGGGCCTTGCGGACCTTGCGGGCCTTGCGGGGCAGCACCTTGCGGCCGAGGAAGCCGAGCAGCGCGGGGACCAGGGTGAGGGCGACCAGCACGGCTATGACGACCGTGCCGGCCGCGGCCATGCCCATCTTGGCCAGGATCGGGATGCCGACCACGGAGAGGCCGGCGAGCGCGATCACCACGGTGAGGCCGGCGAAGACCACCGCGGACCCGGCGGTGCCGACGGCCCGGCCCGCCGCCTCCTGGGGCGTGCGGCCCTCGGAGAGCTCGGCGCGGTAGCGGGAGACGATGAACACCGCGTAGTCGATGCCGACCGCGAGGCCGAGCATCATGGCGAGCGTGCCGGTGGTGGTGGAGAGCCCCAGCGTGCTGCCGAGCGCCGTGATCAACGCCATGCCGAGGCCGACGCCGATGACGGCGGTGAGCAGCGGCAGGCCGGCCGCGAGCAGTGAGCCGAAGGTGATCACCAGGACGACGGCGGACAGCGCCATGCCGATCGCCTCGCTGCTGCCGCCCGCCTCGGGCTTGGCCATCAGCGCGTTGCCGCCGATCTCGACCTTGAGCCCGGCGTCCCGGCCGTGCTGGGCGGCCTGCTCCAGGGCATCGGTGGCGCCCTTGGACACCTCACCCGCCTTGGCGGAGTAGGTGACCGTGGCGTACGCGGTGGTGCCGTCCGAGGAGACGGCGCCCTGCATCCTGAACGGGTTCACCGCACCGGTGACCTGCTCGGAGTGGGCGACCTCGTCGACCGTCCGCTCGACCACCTGCTGGTTGGGTGCGGCGGTGATCTTCTGGCCGGAGGGGGCGACGAACACCAGGCGCGCCGATGCCCCGTCGGCGTGCCCGCCGGGGAAGCGCTCGTTCATCAGGTCGAAGGCCTTCTGCGCTTCCGTGCCGGGCATCGCGAAGCCGTCGTCGGGTGCGGCGGGCGCCTTGGCCGCCAGGACCCCGACGGCGGCCAGCACGGCGACCCACAGGAAGGTCACCAGGCGGCGCCGGACGAAGGTCCATCGGCCCAGACGGTAGAGGAACGTGGCCACGGGAGAGCGGACTCCTTCGGATGCGGTTCTCGGGAACGGGACGTGCCGCGGCCGGCCGGGATGTCCTGGTGGACGCGGTCCGCCGAAGCATGACCAATCCTTGATCGCCGACCCCTGCTCCGTCGTCGTCCCTGCGCAGGCCGTTTGCGTACTGCGGACGCAGTAGTGCCCTCCCCCGCACGGAGGAGCGCACGCCCCGCACCGGAAGCAGCGTCCGGACCTGCGGCGGAAGCAGATTCGGTTACCCGTGCGGGCCGCGACGGCGGGCCGCGGACCGGTGGGCGAAGTAGCGTGATGTGCCTGACCCGTCCGCTGACATGCGGTTCGGGAGGATCCGACCCGATCGGTGCTGCTTTCGCAGCCCGCCGCCGGAGGTGCCCCATGGGCGTTCCAGCCGCCCGCATCGTGTTCGACGAGAGCGACCGCGCGGCGGTCGCCGAAGCGGTGACCGAGATGCTCACCACCGGCGCGCTCACCCTCGGGCCGTGGACCGAGCGCTTCGAACAGGCCTTCGCCGCCGAGCACGGCGCCTCGCACGCCGTCGCGGTGAGCAGCGGCACGGCGGCGCTGGAGGTGATCCTGCGCGCCATCGACGTCCGGGGCCGCGACGTGGTCGTCCCCGCCGTCACTTTCTACGCGACCGCCGGCGCGGTGGTGCACGCGGGCGGCCGTCCGGTCTTCGCCGACGTCGACCCGGCCACCCTCGCGCTCTCCCCCGAGACCCTGGAGGCGGCGCTCACCCCGGAGAGCGCCGCCGTCGTCCTGGTGCACATCGGCGGACTGGTCGGCCCGCAGGTCCACGCCGTGCGCGCGCTCTGCGACCGGCGCGGCATCCCGCTGGTCGAGGACGCCGCGCACGCCCACGGCAGCAGCTTCGACGGCCGCGCCGCCGGCACCTTCGGCCTGGCCGGGGCCTTCTCCTTCTACCCGACCAAGGTCACCACCAGCGGCGAGGGCGGGATGATCCTCACCGAGTCGCCGGAGCTGCGGGACTCGGCCCGGATCCACCGGGACCAGGGGAAGGGGTCCTTCACCACCAACCACCACGTGGAGCTCGGCTACTCCTGGCGGATGAGCGAGCCGCACGCCGCGATCGGTACGGTGCACCTGCGCCGGCTGAAGGAGTTCATCGAGACCCGCCGGGCCGTCGCCCGCCGCTACGACGCCGCGCTGGCCGGGCTGGACGGCCTCGACCCGGTGCTCGAACCGCCCGGCTGCCGCGGCAACTACTACAAGTACGTGGCGCTGCTGCCGTCGGGGGTGGACCGCGCGGAGTTCAAGCGGGCGCTGGCCGAGGAGCACGGGGTGCGGCTGTCCGGCGAGGTCTACGACCTGCCGCTGCACCTCCAGCCGGTGCTCGCCCCGTACCGGCGCGGGCCGCTGCCGGTGGCCGAGGACGTCTGCGCCCGGCAGGTCTGCCTGCCGGTGCACTCCGACATGACCGAGGACGAGACGGAGCAGGTGGTCGACGCCGTCTCCGCGGTGTACCGGCGACTGGCCGGATAGCCGGAGCGAAGGGAGCAAGATCGTGCGGATAGCCGTCACCGGGGGCTGCGGGTTCATCGGCTCACACGTCGTGGACCACCTGATCGCGGCTGGCCACGAGGTCCTCGCGGTGGACACCACCGACAAGTACCTCAACCCGGACGCCGAGCACGCCCGGCTCGACGTCCTCGACCTCGAGGCCCTCACCGCGGCCCTGGCCGGCAGCGAGGTGGTCTACCACCTGGCCGCCATGGCCGACGTCGAGCAGGTGTCCGCCGACCCGGTCCGCGCGGTGCGGACCAACATCGACGGCACCGAGGCCGTCCTGGAGGCCGCCCGGCGCGGCGGCCTGAGCCGGATCGTGCTGGCGAGCACCGTCTGGGTCTACGGCGCCGCCCTCACCGACGGGCAACTCGACGGCGGGGAGCAGGAGTTGGACGAACACGTGCCGATCGAGCTGGAGCACAGCGGCCATCTGTACGTGGCCACCAAGCTGGCCGCCGAGATGCTGGTGCACAGCTACCGGGAGCTCTACGGGCAGCACTTCACCATCCTGCGCTACGGCATCCCGTACGGCCCCCGGATGCGGGACGAGCTGGTCGTCGCCCGGTTCGTCCAGGCCGCGCTGGCCGGGCGGCCGATCACCATCGCCGGGGACGGCCGGCAGAGCCGCAACTTCGTCTACGTCGAGGACCTCGCCGACGCCCACGTCCGGGCCCTGTCCCCCGCCGCCGAGGACCAGACCTTCGCGCTGGAGGGCTCGACGGCCGTCTCGGTGCGGGACATCGCCGACACCGTGGACGGCCTGCTGGGGCCCGTCAGCATCGAGCACATCGACGGGCGCAAGGCCGACTACGCGGGGCGGCGGATCTCCTCGGCGCAGGCCAAGCGGCTGCTGGGCTGGTCGCCGCACACCAACTTCACCGACGGGGTGCGGCGGTACGCGGACTGGTACCGGGCCGCCGTCGGCTCGGCCGCCGGCGCCTGACGGGGCCGCCCGATGCCGCACGCCCTGCTGGTCTCCGGCTCGCTCGGGCAGGGCCACGACGTGATGGCGCAGGCCTGCGCGGACACCCTGCGGGACCGCGGCTGGACCACCCGCACCGTCGACGCCATGGCGCTGCTCGGGCAGCGCTCGGGCGCGGCCGGGGAGGCCGTGTTCCGCCGGCTGCTCGACCTGCCCGGGGTGTACGACGCCTTCCACTTCTCGGCGTTGCGGCCCGGCGCCCGGCTCGCCCTGCTCGCCGACGCGGCGGCCCGGACCCGGCTGGTCCCTGCGCTGCGGGAGCTGATCGCGGCGCAGCGGCCGCAGCTGGTGGTCTCGGTGTTCGCCACCGCGACCTCGGCCGTCAACCGGCTGCTGCGGCAGGCCCCGGAGCGGGAGTTCCGGCACTTCGTGTTCTGCACCGACGTGACGCCGCACCGGCTCTGGGTGCAGGAGGGGACGGACCTGTTCCTGGTCACCTCGGAGGTCGCCGCGTGCGCGGTGCGGCGGTACCGGCCGGACGCCGACATCGCGGTCGTCCCGGCGCCGCTGCGGCAGCCGTTCTACCGGCCGCCGGAACGGGCCGCGGCGCGTGCCGAGTTGGGCGTGCCGGCGGGCGCCGCGTGCGTGCTGCTGATGTCCGGTTCCTGGGGGCTCGGCCCGCTCGCCCGCACCGCCGCCTCGCTGGCCGCCGCCGGGCCGCACGTGCTCGCGGTGGCCGGGCGCAACCCGGAACTGGAGCGCCGGCTGCGGGCCGCCGCGCGCCGGGAGCCCCGGCTGCACCCCTTCGGCTACACCGACCGCGTCCCCGCCCTGATGGCCGCCGCCGACCTGGTGGTCACCAGTTCCGGCGACACCTGCAGCGAGGCCAGGGCACTGGGCCGGCGGCTGCTGCTCCTCGACGTGGTGCAGGGGCACGGACGCGACAACCTCCAGCACGAGCTGGAACTCGGCCACGCCGACGTCGCCACCGCCCACCCCGCCGAGGTGGTCCGCAACGCCCTCGCCGCCCTCCGCCGCCCCGAGCCCGCGCCGTCCGCCGGCGCGACCCCGGCGGCCTGGCAGGCGGGGTTCGGGGCGGCGCTGCGGCGGGTCGGGCTGGGGTAGCCGCGGGTCCGGTGCGCGCCGCCGCCGCCCGAGCCGGTGACCCGCCCGTCACCGCCGGCGGCCCCCGCCCGGGGGCGGGACGAGGTGGTCGCGGAGGGGGCCGAGGGTGAGGTGGTGGGTGCGGCAGTGGGCGGCGATCAGGGGGAGGGCGGCGAGGGTGGCGCGCCAGGAGTCGGGGGCGGAGGTGCAGTCGGAGTCGTGCAGCAGGAGGGTGGCGCCGGTGGTGAGGCCGGGGCGGGCGGTCGCGTGGACGGACTCGCCGGTGGCCCGCGCCGTCCAGTCGCGACCCCAGGCCGTCCACAGCACGCTGCGCAGGCCGAGCCGGCGTGCGGCGAGGGCCGGACCGGCGGTCAGGACCCCGTACGGCGGGCGGTACCAGAGCGGACGGGCGCCGCAGAGTTCGGTCACGGCCTCGGTGGCGCGGCGCAGTTCGCGCAGGTCACGGGCGGGGGCCGGGTACCACTGCTGCCGGTGGTACCAGCCGTGGACGGCCACCTCGTGGCCGCGCAGCACCAGTTCGCGGCCGAGCGCGGGGGCGCGCTCCAGCATCGCGCCGAGCAGGAAGAAGGTGGCGCGGGCGCCGAGTGCGTCCAGCGCGTCGAGGACGTACGGGGTGCTGCGCGGGTCGGGCCCGTCGTCGAAGGTCAGGGCCACGTGGCCGGGCGCGGTGCCGTGGCCGGCGGTGCGGCGGGCGAGGGTGCGGCGCAGCGGCGGCAGGCGCACGGCGGCCGGGGCCAGGTGCAGGAACTCGATCCCGGCGGCGGCGGCGAGGGCCGTGGCGGCGACGGTGGCCGGGCGGTGCCCGGCGGCGGCGCTCACCCGAAGCGCGAGGCCATCCGGCGGAACACGCCCGGGGCCACGCCGTGGACGCGGGCCGGGAAGCCGAGCCAGTGCGGGACGTAGAGCCGGTCCCGCTCGGTGGTGATGGTCGCGACCACGACGTCCGCGACCCGCTCCGCCGGGACCGGGCGGGGCCGCTCGCGCTGGTAGGGGGTGCCGCGCCGGTCGAAGAACGGGGTGTCGACCGCCCCGGGCAGGACCAGGCGCACCCCCACCCCGGTGCCGCGCAGCTCGTACCAGAGGCTCTCCGCGAACATCGTCAGCCCGCCCTTGGTGGCGGCGTACCCCGACTCGTCGCGCACGCCGACCTGGCCGGCCATCGAGCCGATCAGCACGATCCGGCCGTGGCGGCGCTCCAGCATCCCGGGCAGCAGCAGGCGGACCAGGCGCAGCGGGGCGGCGAGGTTGACCTCGATCATCCGGTCCAGGGTGTCGGAGGGCGTCTGGGCGTACGGGCCGCGCCAGCCCAGGCCGGCGCTCGCGATCAGGGCGTCCACCCGGCCGGTCTCGGCCAGGGCGGCCTCGGCGAGGCGGGCCGGGCCGTCCGGTTTGCTCAGGTCCTCGGGCAGGGCGCGGCCGCCGGTGCGCTCGGCGAGTTCGTCGAGCCGGGGGCGGTCGGTGCCGGAGAGCAGGGTGTGCCAGCCGGTGTCGGCCAGGCGGGTGGCGGTGGCGCGGCCGATGCCGGAGGAGGCTCCGGTGATCAGCGCGACGGGGCGGCCGGTCGGGTCCGTCGGGTCCGTGTGACCCTTCGGAACCGACCGCCGGGGTCGGGAGTGGGGCTCCTCCGCCATCGGGCACCTGCCGCTCTCTGGCCGTGTCGCCGTCCGTTTTGTCCGGCAAGTCACCTTCGCATGGCGGAGCCGTCCGGGCTACCGGGGCGGGACGGCGGGCTCGGCCCCCGGTGCCGGGCGGACAGCTCGGCGGACTCGCCCTCCAGCTCGCCGAAGCGGGAGAGCACGATGGTGCCGCCCACCGCCACCGCGAAGCCCGTCAGCGCGCACCATTCGAACCCGGGGCGCGCGGCGTCGCCGAGCGCCGTCACCCCGACCAGTGCCGGCCCGAAGGTCTCGGTGACCGTCCCGGCGGCGGTCGCGGCCGTCACGGTGCCGCGCTGCAGCGCCAGGGCGTAGGCGAGGTAGCCGCCGAGGCCGCCGACGACGAGGGCGTAGGCGGCCGGGTCGGTGAGGACGGCGAGCGGACCGGAGACGTCCAGGACCCGCACCGCCAGGCTGGTCACCCCGAAGCCGACCCCGGCGAGCAGCCCCAGGCCGGCCGCGGCCGCGTTGCCCTGCCGGCGCACCAGGACCAGGGTGGCGAGCACCATGACGGCGGTTGTGGCGAGCAGCGCCCAGTGGAAGGCGGGCGCGGCGTGGTCGCGGCCCTCCCGGCCGGAGCCGAGCGCCAGCAGGGTCAGGCCGACGACCACGGCGACGATGGCCGCGATGTCACTCCGGCGCAGCCGCGCGCCGAGCAGCCAGACGGCGGCCACGGCGGTGACGGCCAGACCGGAGTTGGTGACGGCCTGGACGAGGAAGAGCGGCAGGGTGCGCAGGGCGACGATGCTCAGCACGAAGCCGACGATGTCCAGCAGTGTGCCGAGGATGAACTGCCAGGACCGCACCAGCGCGGACAGCAGGCCCGCCCGCACCCGGTCGGCGCGCGGGGCGGACCGCGCCCCGCGCGCCTGGAAGACCGCCCCGAAGCCGAAGCAGACGGTCGCGACCAGCGCGGTGGTGAGCCCTAGCAGCATGCCTCTCCCCGCCTCGCGGGCCAGCATCGTCCCTCACCAGTCTGGGCCCGGCGGGACGGGGCCGCACGGGTGGGACGAACGGGGTGACGGGCATCGGCGGTATGAGCCCCGTACGCCGCGTGAACCGGATGGGAGGCGTGACGGGGGCGACTGTTCCAGCCGCCGGGGCGGGCCGCGGGGGACGCCCGGTCAGCCGAGCGCCCCCGCGAGCAGCGTGGCCGCCCGGGCGACCAGCGGCTCGTCCATCGGCGCCTCCTGGTCCGCGGGCTTGGTGGTGAGCACCGCGAGCAGGACGGGGGCGCCCGCCGGGGTCCAGGCGATGCCGACGTCGTTGGTGGTGCCGTGCTTGCCGGTGCCGGTCTTGTCGCCGAGGGCCCAGTCCGCGGGGAGGCCCGCGCGGAAGCGGCGAACGCTGGTGGTGTTGCCCAGCAGCCAGGCGGTGATCTGCTCCCGCTTGGCCGGCGGCAGGGCGTCGCCGAGCGCGAGCCGGCCGTAGGTGGCGGCGATGGCCTGCGGGGTGGTGATGTCGGTGCGGCGGTCGGGCTCGGCGCTGTTGAGTTCCGGCTCCCAGCGGTCCAGACGGGTGACCCGGTCGCCGATCGAGCGGGCGAAGTCGGTGACCGCGGTCGGTCCGCCGAGTTCGCGCAGCAGCAGGTTGGCCGCGGTGTTGTCGCTGTACTCGATGGCGGCGGCGCACAGCTCGGCGACGGTCATGCCGTTCGCCAGGTTCTCGTCCTTGCTCGTGATGAACCCGCCGTCGGACCGCACGAGGTCGGCGGCGGTGTACCGGATCCGCTTGGCGAGGAACTCGCCGTCGCGGTCGAGGTCCCGCAGCACGGCGGCGACGGCGACGGTCTTGAAGACCGAGCAGATCGGGAACAGCTCGTCCGCGCGGAAGCGGACGGTCCGGCCGGTGACCAGGTTGCGGCCGTAGACGCCGAGGCGGCCGGAGTGCTCCTGTTCGAGGGCGGCGAGGGCCCGGTGGAGTCCTGGATCGGCGGCGCGGTCGGCGGCCGGGCCGGTCCCCGTGGCCGCGAGGGCCGGTCCGCCGCTCGCGGCGACGGCGACGGCCGCTCCCAGGCCGAGGCCGAGGACGGCGCGGCGGCTGTGACGGTTCTGCGAAGGCTGCGGGTGCATGCTCCTCCTCCGATCGAATGGCGCGGCGTGAGCCGCCTTCTCGGGAGGGGGACGCGGTTCGGGTGTCGATGGTTCGTCAGCAACACGAATTCGCAGGGGATTTCACGGTCGGACGGCGACCCCCGCGTACAGCGAGACCTCCTCGGCGGCACCGGGAACCTCGCCGGGCGCCGGCCGCCACTCGGCGACGGGCACGAGCCCCGGCTCGAGGAGGGTCCAGCCGTCGAAGAAGCGGGCGATCTCCGACCGGACGCGGGCCTGGGCCGCGGTGCCGGCGGCCTCGTAGATCCTGGTCAGCGTGGCGATGTCCGCGGGCGCGAACTCCGGGCTGACGTGGGTCACCACCAGGGCGCTGCCGGGGGCGAGGGCGGACTTGAGGTGCTCGACCAGCCCGTACGCGCCGTGGCCGTCGGGGACGAAGTGGAGCAGGGCGTTCAGGGAGAGCGCCACCGGGCGGGACAGGTCGAGGGTCTCCCGCAGGCCGGGGGCGGCGAGCAGCCGCGCCGGGTCGGTGGCATCGGCCTCGACGTAGGCGGTGCGCCCCTCGGGGGTGCCGGCGAGCAGGGCCTGGGCGTGCGAGAGCACGATCGGGTCGTTGTCGGCGTAGACCACCCGGGCGTCGGGCCGGACGCCCTGGGCGACCTCGTGCAGGTTGGGCGAGGTCGGGATGCCGGTCCCGATGTCGAGGAACTGGTCGAAGCCGGCCTCGGCGAGCGCTCGGGTCGAGCGCTGCATGAAGGCCCGGTTGACGCGGGCGGCGGCGCGTAGCCAGGGCGCGACGGCGAGGGCGTGGCCGGCGGCCTCGCGGTCGGCGGCGAAGTTGGTGAACCCGCCGAGGAAGTAGTCGTACATCCGGGCCGAGTGCGGGACGTTGAGCCGCAGGTCCACCCCGTCGTAGAGGCCCATCGCGGTCTCCCTCCGGCTTGTCTTCCGTTTCCGCTTCCGACCGGTCCCCGCCGCCCACGATAGGCGCGGACCGTCCGGTTTCGGACGTCTTCGAGCGTTTCAACCAACCACCGACTCCCATGAGATGACAATCTGTATTCGGATTGCAGCCTGGAGTGACGAGCCTGATGGAATGAGGATGGGCGCAGACAACCCGACCCTCGGGTGGCCCCGGCGAACAGCCGACGGCCACGGAAAGCAGGCTCGATGACGATCGACAGGAGTGCCCCGGAGCACGGGCACGGCGGCGGAACGGCCGTGTCGTACCTCCACGGGTCCGAGCCGGAACCGACGGCCACCGCCGACACCGCAACCCGCTCCGAGGCCGAACTCCGCCTGGGCCTCCCGTACGTGGCCTTCTGCGAGACGCACGAACCGGCCTGGCGCGCCCTCGCCATGACCCGCATAGGCAACCGGGCCGACGCGGCACTGGTGGTCGCGGCGGTGAAGTCCGACCTGGCCCGCTGCTGGCCGCAGGTGCTGCGGTTCGAGGAACCGGCCGCGTACGCCTGGCGGTTGGCCAACCGGCACGTCTCGGACTGGGTGGCCGTCGAGGAGCCGGTCGAGGTGGAGGCGGTCACCTTCGCCGCGGTGATCGGCGCCTTCAAGCAGGTCGCGAAGGGGCTGCTGAGCAGCGAGGCGGACGAGGTGCGGCTGTACGCGGCGATCCTCGAACTGCCGGACCGGCAGCGGGACGTGGTGATCCTGCGGTACCTGCTCGGCCTGCACGTCAAGGTGATCGCGGCGTACCTGGGGCGGCCGGTGGCGACCGTGCACTCCAACCTCCGGCATGCCCGGGAGCGGCTGGCCCGCCGGCTCGGGGTGGGCGAACTCCCGGACGGTGGCGGCGAACTGTGACGACCGGACCCGAGGAGGCGGCCCCGGCCGGCGCGGATCCGGCCGGCGCGGATCCGGCCGACGGCGTGCGCCCGGTGTTCCGCGTCCCGCGGCCCGAACGCGCCCATGCGGAGCGGATCGCCGCCGTACGCCGGGCCCGGCTCACGGCCGCGCCCGCCCACCTGCCGTCGGAGCACGAGCAGGCCGCCTTCGAACTCGGCCTGGTGGTGGCCCTGGTGCTGGGCGCGCCGGACGCCTCGCGCGGCCTCGACCTGCTGGTGAACGCGCGCCGGATCGAGCCGGAGGGGGCCGAGGTGTTCGGCGCGCTGCTGTACGCCACCGGCAAGGAGGAGGGCGCCGAGTTCTGGTGGCGCTTCGCGGCCGGCTCGGGCAGCGGGACGGCCGCGTACTGCCTGCACCTGCACCACCTGATGCTCGGCGAGACCGACGACGCCGACTATTGGCGGGCCTGGTCGGACCAGCTGGCGACGGCCGAACGACCGCCCGGGCCGCGGGTGTTGCGGATGAACCGGCCGCTGCTGCCGGACGACGTGCGGCGGGACATCCTCTCCCGGGTGCACCGGGGGCTGGCGCCGCAGCTGCCGCCGGCGCTGGTCGCGGTGATCGACCGGCTGCCGGTGCAGGACGGCGACGAGGAGGAGGTGCCGAACCCGTGGGGTCTCACCTCGGGGGCGACCTCCGCGTGCTCCTGGGAGGACCTTCCGTGGGGGGCGGTGGATGATCACGACGCCCCGTGGGGGTGAGCAGCCCACGGGCTGCCGTGATCATCCCTTCAGGTGAGCGCGGAGAGCCTGGCGGCCACCGCCGGGTCGCGCCCGCTCCCCGCCCGCGTCCGCTCCCCCACCGGGGTGGTGTGCCGGACGACGTAGTGGTGCGGCGCCATCGCGGTGTCCCGGCCGGCCAGGGCGGCGACCACGGCGCGGTGGGCCTCGGCCGGGCCGAACGACGGGTCGGCGGCGGTCATCTCGGCCACCAACCGACCTTCGCCGAAGGACAGTCGGTGCTCCCCGAGCGCGGCGTGCAGGAGCTCACGGACGGCCGCGAGATCGATCCAGGAGCCGTCGACCAGCCGCCAGTCGCCGCCGCGGTCGGCCCCCGGCGAGCCGAGGGCGGCGGGCAGGTCGGCGAGCAGGACCGGGCCCTCGGCGGCGGCCGCGAGCAGGGCCGGCAGCGCCCTCGCGAAGCCCTCGGCCTCCTCGGGATCGAGCACCTGGCGGCAGCTGACCAGGGCGAAGTCCAGACTGCCGGCGATCCGCAGGATGGTGAACATCAGCCGGACCGGCAGCGGCGGGGCGGGCAGCACGGTGAGCTCGGGGTCGGCGGGCGGGGGCGGCCGGGTGTCGGCGACGGCGGGCGGGATGGTGAGGCTCAGGTCGTTCACGACCACCTGGCGGGCGAACCGGGCTCCGCGCAGGTGGGCCGCGTCGTCCACCAGCCGCCAGACCTCCTCGGCGTTCAGGGTGCTGTGCCAGTAGGCCCTCAGCGAGGCGGACTTGGCGCGGCCGATCAGCTGGTCGAGGTCGGCCGCACCGGTGTCGAGCAGGATCAGCGCGTCCTGCGCGAGGGTGCCCACGTGGTCGATCAGGGCGGCGCGTTGACGGTTGGCGGACAGCGCCGAGAGCACCACCTCGGAGCGGCCGGCTCGGTGCGCGACCAGCGCGGCGAAGACGGCGAGCAGGACGACCGACGGGCTGGCGCTGGTGCGCCGGCAGACCGCGGCGAGGTGGTCGGCGGCGGTGCGCGAGCGGACCAGCAGGGCGCCGTGGTCGCGGGGCGGGCCACTGATCCGCTGGTCCGCGAAGACGCCCACCGGGCCCGCGGTCAGGATCCGGGCCCAGTGCCGCAGGGCGGCCGCGGACCTGCGACGGCCCTGGACGCTCTGCTCCGCGACGGCGATCTGCCGCGGGGTCGACGCGGTGACCGGCGGCAGCTCCTGCCCGGCGGCGAGGGCGTACCAGTCCTGCGTCAGCACCACGACGGCGGCGCCGTCGGCGCCGGCGTGGCAGACCACGGCGACCAGCCGTAGCAGCCGCTCACCCGCGGCGATCAGGGTGAACCGAGCCCTCGGCGCCCGTTCGAGGTCCACCGGGACGGTGACGTCGGACCGTCCCGACTCAAGGGCCAGCACGTCCAGTTCGGCCTCGGAGCGGCCGCCGGCCTCGACCACGGAGACGGTGAACCGGCCACTCGGATGCACAACCTGGCGGTCCGGGAAGCCGTCCGGACCCGGGCCCGCCGGAAAGGAGGTCCGCAACGACTCGTGCCGCTCGACCAGCAGGCGCAGGGCGACCAGCCCGGAGGGGACCGAGGTGCCGTCGGGCACGGGCCAGACGGAGTCCTTGTTGATCGACTCGGGGGAGCCGGCCCGGATGCAGCGGATCATGTTGTCCTGGCCGCGGGTGAGCGGGCCGGATCCGCCGCTCTCGGCGGCGTACCGGACGGTGACCCGCCTGGCGGCCGGTGTCGCGCCGCCCGGTGTCGCGCCGGGTGACGCCGGATCGCGTCCTGGACGGCCGTACGGTGTCACGTCAATTACCCTTCCACTCACGACAGTTGACCTGGACAGGCGATTCCCCGAGAGCCGCGACGGCAGCCCGGAACGGCTCCGCGACGGGAACGTCGCAGAGCACGGACGGCCCGGTGCCGAGCCCGCCCGGGTCGGCCACCGGCACCGGCGAAGGCCCGGCCACGGGCACGCCGAAGGACTGCACGAGCCGCCCGCCGTACGCCTTGACGCAGGCCTCACGGCGGCACCACAGCGTGGTGAACCGCGCCGCCCGCTCGGCCGGTTCGACGGGCTCGGCGACGAACCGCGCCTCCTCGAACGGGAACCAGCGCGCGGCCATCCGCTCGGCCGTACGCGGATGGTGGAGCCGTTCGACGTCGACGCCGACCGCCCGACCCTCGGCGAGGGCCAGCACCGCGACGGCCCCCGAGGCCGACCAGCTGACCCGCAGCCCACCGGCCTCGGCGGGCTCGGGCTTGCCGTGCGGCCCGTACCGCCAGACCAGTTCGGCCGGGCGCGCGCCGAGTCGGGCGGCGACCAGCTGCCGGACGGCTCCGCGCGCCACGGTGAAGCGGTCGCCCGGTCCCGGGCCCATCCGCGCCGCCCGGGCCCGTTCGTCCGGGTCGAGCAACTCCCCCAACTCCGCTGCCAAAGCTGCTGATTGACGCGTGTCGATCAGCCAGAGGTCGATCGTCGTCACGGCAGGACCAGCGTGCTGAGCACATCGAGCCGCCGGTCGTACCCGGCCAGCAGGGCGGGCCGGCCCTGCGCCCGCCACCGCGGCAGCTGCTCGGCGAGCTCCGCCCACAGCCCGGTGAACGGCTGGGCCGACGGGGGCCCCTCCGCGCCGAAGCCGCCGGAACCACCGGAGCTGCCGGAGCCGCCGAAGCCGGAACCGCTGGAACCGCCGAAGCCCTCAAGGCCGTCCGGGCCACCGAAGCCGGGGCCGAGCAGCAGCGCCGCCCCTGGGCCCAGTCGCTCGGCCTCGGCCCGGACCGTCTCCGCCGGCGCGGCCGCACCCCGGGTCTGCCGGACGACCAGGCCCTCGCCCGGAGCCTCCTCGCAGACCAGCACCACCACCGCGTGCCGCTCCGGCAACGGCACCGGCCCGGGCGGTTCGTAGTGCAGCGCGCTCTGCTCGGCGAGCACCACCACGGCCCGGCGGCAGGTGCCGGTGCGCTGGTGGCCGGCGGCCAGCCGCAGCGCGGTGAAGGCCGCCGCGCCGCCCTGGTCGCAGACCGCGAAGGCGAGCGGGCAGCCCGGCACGGACCGGCTGAGCGCCAGCGAGGACGGTGCTCCGGGCCGGACGTCCGGGGTGTCGAAGGCCAGGATCAGCAGGTCCGCCGGCTCGTCCTCGGCGAGCGCCTCGCGCAGCGGGCCCGCGGCCAGTTCCTCGTAGGAGTGGCCGACGCCCGCGCTCAGCAGGTCCTCTCGCAGCGGCAGGCCGTACGGGCGGACGAGGTCGGAGACGAAGACCCGCAGGTCCGGGTCGAGCGAGGTCTCCGAGCGGCCGTCGAAGCGGCGGGCCAGCGCCCGGGTGATCCGCAGGCCGGTGGGGCCGGGGGCCACCCGGATGCTCCTATGGAAGTCAAGCGGCTTCAATGAGGTCACTTTGCGTGGTTTGCGGGGCTGTGTCGGGAGTGCGGATCGACCGCAGTAGGACG
>NZ_JBIWFT010000025.1:0-139082 GCF_044763205.1 Kitasatospora sp. NPDC096204 | reverse complement strand
GCCTCCTGGCGTGCTCAAGGTCTCGACAACCCCGAGCTGCACCAGAGGCCCTGCCTTCATTCGCGGCACGCGACAAGATCACCCGACCGAGCTGTTCCAGTCGAACCCACGTCCACCAAGATCGGTACGACAACGGCTTCTCAGGCAGTGCGAGCCACGCGAGCAATTGCTTGGGATCAACTTTGCTTTGCGGGAAAGGAGTTGGGTGCCTGTTCGGAACCCGTCGAGTAGGCGGCCAATCGGCAAAGTGGTAGATGTGCTTGACTGGGGGTCAAGGGGGCGCAGGTTAAAATCCTGTCGTCCCGACGCGAGTCGGAAAGGCCGTTGGCCGGGTTAACGCCCAGGTCGGCGGCCTTTTGCGTGACATGGTGTCAGTTTCGGCAGGGCTTCGTTCGCATACGGCTGGGGACCAGCTGGGGACCGAGTAGTCCCGGAGGGGTCGATTCCGGGGGGTGGGACCTCCCTCAAGGGGCGTTTCTGGCCTAAAATCGATCACCCACGGTGACCGATGCCGAATCGTGACCAGCGATTCTTCGATACCCCCTGACGTAATCAGGCCATGTTTTCGGGCAGTTGGGCGACCATCTTCGAATCTGTCAGGACGTCAGGCAATTTCGTGACCTCGCGTCGGAGGGGTCCTGCGGCTCCTCTCGGACGCGTCCGCGAGTCCGCCGGGGTCTGCCTGTTACTCGTGATCATCTACGCACTGTGATCATCGCCGAGACGGTGCGGGTGGGAGAAGCGGCCGACGATCGCGAGTGGGCGGAGGTCGCAGGATCAGGCAGGGTCCGATCCGTCTTCAGGTCGTCCGGCTGGGCTGGTCGCACGATGGACTGGTCCGCACATGCCCGGGCCGTCCACGCCAAGCCGTCTTCCGGGCCGCCGCCCGCACCCGGGGCACCGTCGCGGCTGACCGCCCCGCCGGCGCCGAGGGCCGCCCCGGTCCGCCGCAGCGGGATCGACCTCCAGGGGTGGAGCGCCGTCGCGGTCGTCACCCTCGGGGCCGGCTTCGCGGGCGGTTTCTACACCCAGGCCCAGGTGACCGACGACTCCCGGCGGCAGCCGGCCGTCACGGTGGCGGGCCCCACGGTGACCGCGTCCCCGGCGGGAAGTCCGGGTTTCGCGCCGGTTCTGAACCCGTTGCCCAGCGGGATGGCCGGCAGCCCGACGCCGACTGCGGTGTAGGTCCTCAGCGCCTCCCAGACGGCGGTCAGGGCGGAACGAGGTCGGTCCTCACCGGCCGGGGCTGCAGGGAACGCCTGACCCGGGAGGTCACAGGACTGCCCGGGATGACTCGATCAGGCCGGCAAGGCCCAGGCCCTCTTCCCCGCAGGCCTTCGATTGGTCACTCTCTGCGGATGGTCAACAGGTGCCGTGCGATGAAGAAGGACACGAGACTCTGCCGGAACCGGGTTGCCAGCCCCGGGCTCCGCTGCGACCTGCACCAGGGCCTGCCCGTCGGCCGACGCCCCGCAGCGTCCCGGCGGTAGGCGGCGCGCCCGGCGAGCACGGGTGCCGATGGTTGGCGAGCATCGGCGCGGACAGGCCCCGTCCGTAGGCGCCCAGGCCGTCAAGGTCCTCCGCGATGCCGGGCAGCCGGCCACCCCGTCCGTGAGCCGCGGCTGCCCGTGGCGCAGCCCGTCGCGAAGCCCTGCTCGACGCCATCGTGCGCCTGCTCGCCCGCGAGGGCGCCCGCGCCGTGACGCACCGGGCGGTCGCCGAGGAGGCGGGCACCACCCACGGGTCGGCCCGGTACTGCTTCGGCACCCGCGACCGGCTCCTCGACGAGGCCCTGGGTCGACTGGCCGAGCATCAGATCGCCGAGGTGCGGAACCGTCTGTCCTCCACGCCCGGTGTCTCGCCGCCCGCCCACGCCGCCCGCCTGGCGCGCTACCTGACCGGCGCCGTCGACGACGACCGGGACGCGTGCATCGCCCGCTACGAACTGTTCCTGGAGGTCGCCCGGCGCCCGCACCTGCGCCCCACCCTCGACGTGTGGGGCGACGCGCAGCGCCGGGCGTTCGCGGTTGAGCCGGCCGCCGCGGGGGCGGACGGCCCCGAAGGCGACGCCGCGCACCTGCCGGCCCTGCTCGACGGTCTCATCCTGGAGCAACTGGCCGTTCCGGATCCCGACTTCGAGCGCACCCGGCTGCGCCCGGCGATCGAGCGCTACCTGGTCGGGCCGGGATCCGGCGGCGCGATGTAGCGTGCGCCGGGAAACGCGTGCGCCGGTGGCGTGTACACGCCCCGCTCCACCAGCCGCCGGATGTTCGCGCGGTAGATCTCGTCCGCCTCGGCGTGCCGGACCGGTTCGTCCGTCAGCCACAGGTTGGCCGGGTGGATCGGTTCGTCGTACATCCGCCGGAAGACCTCGGTGCGCAGGTCCTTGAGCCAGTTGCTGTTGAGATTTATCGTCCGGAACTGCCGCAACGCCTCGATGTCGATGATCCCGGACACGAAGGAGTTGTATCCGGAGGCGGTGTGCCCCAGGACCGCCCCGTGGAAGTCGACGACGTGCGCGTTGCCGCCCGCGATGTCGTACGGGTACCGGGAGTCGGGCGTCGGGTAGACCGGTCCCGCGTTCGGACAGACCATGTACAGGCTGTTGAAGTGGGCGTGCGCCCGGTTCTGGAGCAGCCAGGTGCCTCCGGGGTCGGGGCCGGCCTGGGTCATCGGCACCGCCTCGCTGGGGCGGTACACCACCTCGGCGCCCTGGAGGGCCAACGCCCGCACCGCCTCCGGGTATTCGCCGTCGCTGCAGCAGATCGTGCCGAGGTTGCCGATGTCGTCGGTGCGCAGCACCGGGTAGAACGCGTCGATGCCGTCGCCGAAGAGTTCCACCCACCGGTCGTACACGTCGTGCGGCGTGCAGGAACGTTCGCGGCACCAGACGTGGTTCTTCGCGGCGCGGTGCACGATCTCGCCAGCCGGGGAGATGACGAACAGCGTGTTGAAGAACCGGTCGGGCAGGATCTCCGGCCAGCGCGCCTTGCACTGGGCGACGATGTAGGTGCCGTAGTGCCGGGCCAGCGCGGCCAGTCGCTCGGTCTCCGGACCGGGGATGTCGATGAACAGGTCGCGGGCCGCGGTGACGTGCGGGATGTCGAGGATCTCGTCCGCGAATCCGGTCAACGCGCCCTCGGCCAGCGCGATCAGCTTGACCGGCATGTTGATGCCGACGACGGACACCGCGGCGTGCACGGCCTCCTCGACGATGTCGAGGTTGTGCGCGATCTGGGCGCGCGAGGTGATGCTGCGGACCACCGTCGACAGGCCGACGGTCAGGTACGGTGCGATCGGCCCGCTCATGATCCGCACCAGTCCATCGCGGCCAGGGCGTACGCGCGCGCGGCGCAGACGATCTCGTCCACTGCGCAGCGCTCGTCGTACGCGTGCGCCATGGCGAGTTCGCCCGGCCCGAGGCCGACCGCGGGGACGCCGGCGGCGCACAGCCACGTGGAGTCGGCCGCGGAGGGGAACGCCGCCAGTGGCGGGCGGCCCGCCAATGGCGTGTCGGCGGCGGCGAGTTCACGGGCGTCGGCGACCGCGATGCAGAGCGGATGGGCCGCGTCGACCCTCGAACCCGGATACCGCAACGGCCACTCCACCACCGGCGGATGCGTACGCAGCCAGGGGTCGGTGGCGGCGACGTGCGCGATGTGGGCCTCGATCTCCTGGCGCACGACCGCCTGGTCCTCCCCCGGCGGGTGGAACACCGCGTACACCATGCTCATCGAGTCGGGGATGAACGCCCCGCTGCGCGAGTGGCGCGCGCCGCCGTCCACGACGCCGGGCGCGAGGGTGAAGTGTCCTGGTTCGAAGAGCGGATCGAACTTGGTGACCGCCCAGTCGCTCTCCAGCCGGCGCAGCGCCTGGTAGATCACGAAGCCGCGGTCGACCGCGCTGGCCGCGACCGGCTCGGTGGTGCCGGGCCGGTACAGCATCCGCCCGCGCATCGACGAGTGGGAGCTCTTGCCGGCCACCCCGATCCGCATCACCAGTACGCCGGGGGTCGCGGCCATGACGGACAACGGCCAGGCCCCGCCGGTCGGTTCGGAGACGATGGCGCCGTCCGCGGTGTAGCCGCGGTCGAGCACCGCGGAGGTGCCGAGGTGGTTCTCCAGGTTCTCCTCGCCGACGACCGCCTGGAGGATCAGGTCACCGCGCAGGCGTACGCCGGCCTCGTGCAGCGCGCGGGCCGCGAACGCCTGCGCGACCAGGCCGCTCTTCATGTCGACGGTACCGCGGCCGCGGATCCAGCCGTCCTCGACGACGCCGTCGAACGGGTCGCCCGAGTGCCACCGGGACGCGTCCCCGGGCGGGACAACGTCGACGTGTCCGTTGAAGATCAGCGAACGTCCGCCCCCGGTACCGTGGATCACACCCACCGCGTTCTCGCGGCCGGGTTCGACGGCGAAGACGTCGGTCTCGGCACCCGCTTCGGCGTAGACCCCGGCCAGCAGGCGCGAGACCTCCCCCTCGGCGCCGACCAGGTCGGCGTAGACCTCACCGGGGTAGGTCGGGGTGATGCTGGGGATCCGGACGGCGGCGGTGAGGGCGTCCAGCATCTCGTCGCGCAGCAGGTCGAGCCGGGTGAGCACCCGTTGGCGCGTGCTCGTCGCCGGGGACCCGGACGCGCCCCTGTCGGGGTTCATGGTCTCGTCCACGGTCATGCTCCCCGCGACGCCGGCTCGTCGCCGACGGTCCGCAGGTCGCCGGTGTCGTGGACGGTCCTTCCGCCCACCAGGGTGCGCAGCACCCTGGTACCGGGGAGATCGTCTTCCGAGCAGGTCAGCGGATCGCGGTCGACGATCGCGATGTCGGCGTGGTGGCCGGGGAGCAGCGCGCCGATTCCGGACCAGCCGAGCACCTCGGCCGCGCCGGTGGTCCACATGCGCAGTGCCTCGGTGCGGGTGAGCTTCTGGTCCGGCCCGTCGTTGCGGTGGCCGCTGCCCGCGAACTCGTGTGTCTGGGCGAGCTTGATCTGCTCCCAGGGGTTCTTCGGGCCCCAGTCCGAGCCGCCCGCCAGGTCGAGCCCGGTGTCGAGGAGACGGCGCAGCGGTTCGAGGTCGCGCCAGACGTGGGTGCCCATGCGCTCGCCGTACATGGCGCCCTTGCCCCAGGCGAATCCGGCGCTGGTGGTGACCTGGAATCCGAGGTCGGCGTAGCGGCGGGCCTGTTGCGGTGTGATCGTGATGGCGTGCTGGAGGATCCAGCGCCGGTCGCGGAAGTCGTGTTCCCGCACGACGCGTTCCGCGATGTCGAGGAAGTCGTCGTGCTCGCGGTAGGAGCCGACGCACAGATTGGCCCGGATGCCGTTGGCGGCGCAGAACCTGACGAAGGTCTCCTCCTTCTCCAGGGACACGAACCGGTGGCCGCGGGTGGGGCGCCCGAAGGGGTCCTGGTAGGGCTCGTAGGTCGCGAAGTGACCGGAGTAGCAGGGGCCGCCCGGGCTGAGCGTGAGTCCGCCGACCCGCAGCATGTCGTCGTTGTCGTCCGGGATCTGGGCGGCGAACTGCCGGAGACGGGCGGCGAATTCGTCGTGCGACAGGGGGTCGAACGGGTAGAAGATGGCCGACTCGACGTCCAGCGTCGCCAGCACGCGAAGGGGTAGGGCGTCGGTCGCGCGCAGCCGGCGGTAGAGCGCGATGTGTTCCGGTTCCATCGCGTGGCCCTCGTACACGGTGGTCACGCCCTGCGCCGAGTAGCGCGCCAGCTCGGTGGTGGTGCCGGCGACGGCGTTCGTCATGCTGAGCTTCGGCAGCTTGGTGAGGATCTGCCCCCAGAAGGGGTCGTAGGTGTAGTAGTTGGTGACGGGTCCGCGCAGGATGCCGGTCAGGTCGCCGGCTTCGTTCTTGTCGATCTCGACGTCGCAGACCCGGTCGGGGATGAAGGCGGTGAGTCCTACCGCGCGCAGGCCGGCGCTGTTGAAGGCGACCACGTTGGGCATGCGCGGCGCCCAGGCCTGGATCAGCACCGGGTGGGCGTCGGTCGCCGAGTCGAGGGTCCACCGGTCGGGCAGGCGTCGTTCGGCCAGGTCCCGTTCCGAGCGGCGGATGAAGTAGTGCGGCTCGCCGACCGGGGTGCACATGATCCATTCCCCCGCCGGCGTGGTCGCGGCCCTGGCCCGGATGCGCGCCACGATGTCCGCGTGGTCGACGGCGTCGGTGAGGTCGACGAGCCCGCCCGCGAGCATCCCGAAGTGCACGACGTGCGGGTGGGTGTCGATCAGGCCGGGCATGACCACACCGCCCTCGGCATCGATGTGGTGGGCGTCGGGCCCTGCCGCTCGCACCATCGCGTCCCGGTCCCCCACGGCGAGCACCCGCCCGCCGGACAGCACCAGCGCCTCGGCCTCGGCCTCGGGAGCGCTCGGATCGAGTGTGCGCACCCGTCCACCGGTGATGATCGTGTTGGTCACAGCTTCCCTCCGCGGTTCGACGGTGGTGCCTGATGGGCACACCGTAGCGCAAAAATTCTCCATGTGGAGAAAAAGCTTCACGATCCTCGCCGGTACGATGGGTTGCGTGACAACGCCCATGCGTGAGCCGCAGATGGATCGGGGAATCGCGCGTCGTGAAGCCCTCCTGGACGCCGCGACCCGGCTGCTGGCGCGGGAGGGCGCGCGCGCCCTGACCCACCGGGCGATCGCGGCGGAGGCCGGTACCACCCACGGCATCGCCCGCTACTACTTCGGCACCCTCGACCAGTTGCTCGACGAGGCCATGCGACGTCTGGCCACCCGACAGATCGAGGAGGTGCGCGCACTGTTCCACGAGCTGCCGGACGCCGACGTCCCGCAGCGGATCACCCGCATCGTGGAGTACGTGACCGGATCCCTCGCCCGCGACCGGGACTCCGGCATCGCCCGGTACGAGTTCTTCCTGGAAGTCGCCCGCCGCCCCCAGCTCCGGGCCACCCTCGACGCCTGGGGAATCGCCCAGCGGGCGGCCTTCGCCGGCGAACTGCGCGCCGCCGGATCCCCGGACCCCGACGCCGACGCCGCAGACCTGCTGACCATCATCAACGGCCTGCACCTCGAACAACTCGCGCTGCCCACCGACGACTTCGAGGCCACCCGGCTGCGCCCGGCTGTCGCACGGTTCTTCCCGAAGGGCTGAACGCCGGCTCCGACGCCATGAACGAGGGCGCCTGCAACCCGGTGACGGCCGGGGCCGGAGAACTCGAACGGCGACTCGCTGTCCCCCTCGCCGGCGTGCCCGGGCTCGCCCGGTTCCTCGAACCGGGCGCGTACACCTTCGTCGCCACCTCAAGCGGTCCGTGGCGCGGGAGGAGGTGCCCGCGTCGGGCCCGGGCCGCCCAGGCGCCGGTCGGTCGGGGGCGACCGCGTACGGTCCGACGGGCCCCGCCGCCCGGTCCGACGCTCGGGGTCAGGAGGCGAGGCCCGGCCGCTGACCGGGAGCTCAGCTCCCTCCCGTCAGGCCGTAGCGCCGGGCGGCCAGTTGGGGCACATCCGGCTTGACGTCGCCGCGGGCGGCGAGCGTACGCAGGGCGTGCACGACGATGGACTCGGGGTCGACGCCGAAGTGCCGGCGTGCGTTGTCCCGGTTGTCGGAGAGGCCGAAGCCGTCGGTGCCCATGGAGGTCCACTGCTGCGGGACCCAGGGGGCGATCTGGTCCGGAACGGCGCGCATCCAGTCGGACACGGCGAGGACCGGCCCCGGTGCCTCGGCCAGCGCCTCGGTGACGTACGGAGTGCGGCCCCGGGCCTCGGCCTCCATGGCGTCCCGGCGCAGCAGTGTCCAGGAGGGTGCGGACCACACGTCGGCGGCGACGTTCCAGTCGGCGGCGAGCAGTTCCTGGGCCCGCAGGATCCAGTGGATCGCCGTGCCGGAGGCGAGGAGTTGCAGGCGCGGAACGTCTGCGGCGGACTCGGCGGCGGGCCGGTAGCGGTACAGGCCGCGCAGGATGCCCTCCTCGACTCCCTCGGCCTGCGGCATCGGCGGCTGGACCTTGGTCTCGTTGTAGACGGTGAGGTAGTAGAAGACGTCCTCGGGGGCCTCGCCGTGCATCCGCCGCAGCCCCTCGCGGACGATCACGCCGACCTCGTAGGCGAAGGCGGGATCGTAGGGGAGGCAGGCCGGGTTGGTGGAGGCGATGAGGTGCGAGTGGCCGTCGGCGTGCTGGAGGCCTTCGCCGGTCATGGTGGTGCGTCCCGCGGTGGCGCCGACGACGAAGCCTCGGCCCAGCTGGTCGGCGAGCGCCCAGAACTGGTCGGCGGTGCGCTGCCAGCCGAACATCGAGTAGAAGATGTAGAAGGGGATCATCGGTTCGCCGTGCGTGGCGTACGAGGTCGCGGCGGCGGTGAAGGAGGCGAGCGAACCGGCTTCCGTGATGCCCTCGTTGAGGATCTGGCCGTCGGTGGACTCCCTGTAGTACAGGAGCTGGTCCCGGTCGACGGGCTCGTAGGTCTGCCCCTTGGGGGAGTAGATGCCGGCGGACGGGAACAGCGACTCCATGCCGAAGGTGCGGGCTTCGTCCGGGACGACCGGCACCCAGCGCGGGCCCGTCTCCTTCTCCCGCATCAGGTCCTTGACCAGGCGGACGAAGGCCATGGTGGTGGCGATCGCCTGGTTGCCCGAACCCTTGGCGAGCGCGGCGAACGGCTTTTCGGCGGGGGCGGGCAGCGGCCGGGCGACGACCCGGCGGGCCGGGGCCGGACCGCCGAGCGCACGGCGGCGCTCCTGGAGGTAGGCGACCTCCTCCGAGCCGGCCCCCGGGTGCGCGTACGGGACCAGGTCCTCACCCAACCGGGCGTCGGGAATCGGGAGTTCGAGGAGGTCGCGCATGACGCGGAACTCCTTGCCGGAGAGCTTCTTCATCTGGTGGTTGGCGTTGCGGGACTCGAAGCCGGGGCCGAGCGTCCAGCCCTTGACCGTCTGGACCATGACGACGGTCGGAGCCCCGCGGTGCTCCAGTGCGGCCCGGTAGGCGGCGTGGACCTTGCGCGGTTCGTGTCCACCGCGGGAGGTGCCGACGATCCGGGCGAGGTCGCCGTCGCTGTAGTGGCGGGCGAGTCCGGCGAGCGCGCCGGTGAACAGGCGCTCGCGGATGTACGCGCCGTCGCGGGCGGCGAAGGTCTGCAACTGCCCGTCGGGCAGGGTCTCCAGGGCGTCGAGGAGCAGCCCGTCGGCGTCGGCGGCGAGCAGGCCGTCCCACTCCACGCCCCAGGGCACCTTGACGACGTTCCAGCCGGCCGCGCGGAACTGGGCCTCCAGCTCCTGCATGATCTTGAAGTTGCCGCGGACCGGGCCGTCGAGGCGCTGCAGGTTGCAGTTGACGACGAAGGTGAGGTTGTCGAGCTCCTCGCGGGCGGCGAGCGAGAGCGCCGCCGTGGCCTCCGGTTCGTCCATCTCGCCGTCGCCCAGGAACGCCCACACGTGGCTTCGGCTGGTGTCCTTGATCCCGCGGTGGTGCAGGTAGCGGTTGAAGCGGGCCTGGTAGATCGCCGAGAGAGGGCCGAGGCCCATGGAGACGGTCGGGAACTCCCACAGCCAGGGCAGCCGTCGCGGGTGCGGGTAGGAGGGCAGGCCGCCGCCGCCCGCCTCCATGCGGAACCGGTCCAACTCGGCTTCGTTCAGGCGTCCTTCGAGGAAGGTGCGGGCATAGACGCCGGGGGAGGCATGGCCCTGGACGTAGAGCTGATCGCCGCTGCCGTCGGCATCCTTGCCCTTGAAGAAGTGCTGGAAGCCGACTTCGTAGAGCCAGGCGGCCGATGCGTAGGTGGCCATGTGCCCGCCCAGGCCGCCGCGTTCGTTGCCGCGGGTGACCATCACGGCGGCGTTCCACCGGTTCCACGCCGTGATCCGCGCCTCTATCGCCTCGTCGCCGGGGTAGGCGGGTTCGGCGGCGGTCGGGATGGTGTTGACGTACGGAGTGACGGACTGCGGCGGCAGTGGCACGCCGGCTCGGCGCGCGTGATCGACGACCCGTCGTAGCAGTCGCGCGGTGCGCCGCGGCCCGACGGCGCCGACCGCACCGTCCACGGAGGCGAGCCATTCGGCGACCTCCTGCGGGTCGGGTTCGGGCAGTTGGTCGAGCTGGTGGTGCGCGGACATGGGTTTGCCCTTCCGTGGTGCGGGCCGACCGGAAGCGGGTAGCGCCTCCGGCGGTCGGCTTGGTGGGACTACTGCTGGGCATAGTGCTCAATGATCGATCAAATTTTACTGCCGCAATGAACCTGCGCTCTCCGCGCGCGGCAGGGGTGCGGGAAGCGTGGTTTTGCTGGAGCCGTGCCGGATCGCCCGGCCTCGCGTGTGCCCGGGGCGTGGTCTCACCCGGGCCAGGGGGCGGCCGGTGTCAGGTGCTCTTCGGCTCGCGCGCGTAGTCCATGACGTGCCGTTCCATGAGGCGCCCCAGGTGCGTGTCACCGCGGAGCAGGCCCTCGGCGATCTCCTCGTGGTCCTCCGCGTTGTCGTGCAGCTCCGTGCGCAGCCACCGCAGCGACAGGCGGGTCCACACCTCCACGCCCAGCCCGTCCCAGTGCCGGATGAGCACGGGATTCCCGCATGCGTGGACGATGACGCGGTGGAAGGCCACGCCGTGCAGGGCCTGGCCGTCGACGTCTCCCTCGATGGCCGCGCGGCGCATCGCGAGCAGGTGCTCCTCCAGCGCGGCGGTGTTCCCGGCGAGCCGGGGGGCGGCCAGCATGACGGCACGGCGCTCCAGGGCGGCGCGCACGACGTACACGTCCCGGAGCTGCTCCACGGTGAGCTCCTGGACGCGGGCGCCCTTGTTGGGGCTGGACGTCACGAGCTCCATGGCCTCCAGCTCGCGCAGTGCCTCGCGCACCGGAGCCTGGCTGGTGCCCAGCTCCACCGCGACCCGGCGCTCGACGATGCGGTCCCCGGGCTCCCAGCGGCCGGCGACCAGGCCTTCGAGGATGAAGGCGCGCACGTGTTCGTGCAGGGGGGCCCGCTCCAGGGAGAAGGACGTGGGATTCGTGGGGCTTGCGGGAACCGGCAACTCGACTCTCCTTCGCTCGCCAGATGAGCAATGATCGATCATTTTCCATGATACTCGCGCCATGCCGTGGGACACGTTGGTCCGCGACGTCCCGAAACTGGTCGCCGCCTACCTTGGCCACGACGTCTGATCGACGGTCGAGACCCCGGCCGATGCGCGGCGGCCGACGACCGGGGGCCAGGGTCCGGCGGTCGTCGGACGCGCAGGGGCGGGAACTCTCAGCGGATCGTGCGCCGTGGGCAGCACGAACACCGCCCGCTGTCGGCGGACGGTGTTCGTGCCGGCTTCGGCCGGCGTACCCCACGAGGGAGCGGGGGCTGATCAGTCGGTGTCCGTGTCGGGGGCGTGGCGGGTCCGTGCCCGGCGGGCGGGTGCGGCGAGCGTGTGCCGGATGCCGCCGCCGATGAAGGCGCCGATCACCGGGGCGAGCAGGTAGATCCACAGATGGGAGGTGTTCCCGGACAGCAGCGCCGGGCCGAACTGCCGTGCGGGGTTGGCGGATCCGCCGCTGCGGGGGCCCAGTGACGCGATGATGAGGGCGGTGGCCAGGCCCACGGCGTACGGCAGCAGCGGCAGCCAGGACGGGCGGCGCAGGAAGGCGCCGAGCATGAGGGTCACGACGGCGATGGCTCCGGCCTCCGCGATGAGCACCGCGGCGTCGTTCCAGGTCGGTGCGGGCGCAACGGCCGAGTACGCGATGGGGGCGTGGCGGGCGGCGGCCCCCCAGACGAGGCCTCCGAGCGCTGTGCCGGCCAGCGATCCGGCCGCCTGGGCGGCGATGTACGGGAGGACGGCCCGTCCGGGAAAGGCCCCGAGAACCCACAGGGCCACGGTGACGGCGGGATTCAGGTGCCCGCCGGAGTACCGCCCGGAAGGCGACAGGATGAGCGCGGTCAGCAGCACGCCGACGAGCGCGCCGAGGACGACCGGGGCGAGGTCCGGGTTCCCGATCGCCATGGGCGAGTCGGGCGCGAGCAGCCATCGCATCGCGGTGACGACGAGGAAGAGCAGCAGCGCGGTGAGGCCGAACTCGTGCGCCGCGCGGCGCAGGGTGTGCCGGGGCGGGCCGGCCGCGGGCGCTCGGCCGGGGAGGGCGGGCCGTGGCGGGGGAGGGGCCGGGGAGGGCTCCGGGACAGTCGATGTGGCAGAGGGCGGGTCTGGATTCGGGGGCGGTTTTCTGGTCCGCATGAGGGGTGACCTCGATGGTGTGGGGTGCGTGCCGGTAGGGCTGCGGGGTGGGGAACCCGGCAGCGCGAGGGTTCCCCACCGTCGTTCGGCCGTCGTCACCGAGCGGTGTGCGCGGCCTCCAGCCAGTTGAGGAACTCGCAGGCGAAGTGCCACTTGTGGCCGGTGAAGACGTGCTCGGGGGCGCTCGCGGGGAACTGGATCGTCAGGCGGATGCGCAGGCCGCGGGGGCCGTCGCCGAACTCGTGCATGACGCGGCAGATCTCGGTGCCGTCCGTGAGCCGGCCGGTGCCGCCGATCCGCACGGGGTAGGTCTCGTGGCCCTCGTCCTCGATCGCGACGCCGTCGTGGAAGGTGAGGAAGAAGCGCAGCGGTCCGGAGCCGATGGTCTCGATGATCTCGACCACCCCGTCGGCGGAGTTGGCGAGGTAGTGCTCCGGGTTGGCCGAGAGCAGCGCCGTCCGGTCGCCGCTCGCGAGCCGGCCCTGCCACCAGGTCAGGAACTCCTCGGCGGAGATCCCGTCGATCTCCATCTCGGTCACGGCGGACCGCCAGGCGCCGCCCGAGGCGTCCGGCAGCGGGGCCATGGTCTCGTCCGCCGCCCGGAGGTCCTCGGCGAGCAGTTCCCGCATCGCCTCGTCGCCGATCCGGTTCTTGAGCAGGGTGAGCGCGTTCCGGGCGCGGTTCAGTTCCCACTGGCGGATGTCGTCCTGCGTGTACTCCGTGCCGTCGATCACGGTCCGGACGGTCAGCGCGCCGTTCATGGCGTGCTCCTTTCGAGGAGATGGAACCCTTAGACGGAGAGTTTTTCTCCGCTTCTAAGACGATAATATAGGCGGAGAGGAACTCTCCGGTTCAGTGGGGCGATGGAAGGCGGTACATGATGCGGGCGGACGCGGCACGCAGCAGGCGACGGATCCTCGACGCGGCCCGTGACGTCTTCCTGACGCACGGCCTCGACGCACCGCTGGACCTGATCGTGCGCCGGGCCGGAATCGGGCCCGGCACGCTCTACCGGCGCTACCCCGACCGTGAGGCACTCGTCCGGGACCTCACCGGCGACCTGCTCACCCGCCTGGAGGGCGTGGCCGAGGCGGCCGCCGCGGCGGACGGCGACCCCTTCGAGGCCCTGCGCCGATTCGTCCACGGCGCGGCGGACCTGCGGATGGGCGCGGTCATCCCCGTCCTGCTCGAAGGCCTCGTCGTCGACGAGGAGCTCGTCCGCGTCCGCACCAGGACCGTGGACACCGTCCAGGCCCTGGTCGACGCCGCACACCGCTCGGGCCGGCTGCGCCACGACGTGGGCATGGGCGACCTCGTCCTGCTCTCGATCCGCCTCTCCCGTCCCCTGCCCGGCGGCCTGGAGCGTCTCGACGCCGACGGCGACCTCCTGCACCGCCACCTCGACCTGGCCCTTGACGGCCTCGACACGGCACCGGCGACCGCGTCCGCGGCAGACCGGGCGCCGGGCGCTCCCCTGGGCTTCGCCGACCTCGTCGCCGCCGCCGACCGCCCGGCCACCGCCGACCGCCCGGCCACCGCCGACCGCCCGGCCACCGCCGACCGGAGGCCCACGGACGGGTAGGTGATGTCGTCGGCCGCCCTGCCGTACGGCCCGGACCGCGGCGCCCGGGTGGCGATGGGCTTCGCCTCGGCGCGTGTCCTGCCGGTGCCGACGACGAGGGTGGGGTGCGCTGTCAGCGGATCTTCGCGCCCGTTCTGCGGGCGATCTCGTCGGTGGTGACGCCGGGCGCCGTCTCGACGAGGACCAGGCCGCCCTCGGTGACGTCCAGGACGCCGAGGTCGGTGATGATCCGGTCGACGCAGGCCCTGCCGGTGAGCGGCAGGTCGCACTCCTCGACGATCTTCGGGCTGCCGTCCTTGGCGGTGTGGGACATGGTGACGATGACCCGTCGGGCGCCGTGCACCAGGTCCATGGCTCCGCCGATGCCGGTCACCATCCTGCCGGGGACGGCCCAGTTGGCGAGGTCGCCGTGCTGGGAGACCTGCATGGCGCCGAGCACGGCGGTGCCGATGTGTCCGCCGCGGATCATGCCGAAGGACAGGGCGGAGTCGAAGAACGAGGCGCCGGGCAGCACGGTGACCGTCTCCTTGCCCGCGTTGATCAGATCGGGGTCCACCTCGTCCTCGTAGGGGAACCGGCCGGTGCCGAGGATGCCGTTCTCCGACTCCAGCACGAGGTGGACGCCGTCGGGCAGGTGGTTGGGGATCAGCGTCGGCAGGCCGATCCCGAGGTTGACGTACTCGCCGTCGCGCAGCTCGCGGGCCGCGCGTGCGGCCACCTCGTCGCGTGTCCAGGCCATCAGGCCCGCACCTCCCTGGGCGTGGCGGTGACCTTCTCGATTTTCTTGTCGGTGGCCTGTTCCGGGGTGAGCGCCACCACGCGCTGCACGAAGATGCCCGGCAGGTGGACCTGGTCGGGGTCGATCCCGCCGGGTTCGACCAGTTCCTCGACCTCGGCGATCGTGATCCGGCCGGCCATGGCCGCCAAGGGGTTGAAGTTGCGGGAGGACTTGTTGAAGACCAGGTTGCCGTGCCGGTCGCCCTTGGCCGCCCGTAGCAGGGCGAAGTCGGTGGTGATGCCGTGCTCCAGGACGTGTTCCGTGCCCCCGAACTCGCGGGTCTCCTTGGCCGGGGAGGCCACGGCCACCCCGCCGGCGCCGTCGTAGCGCCAGGGCAGTCCGCCGTCGGCGACCTGGGTGCCGACGCCGGCGGGGGTGTAGAAGGCGGGGATGCCGCAGCCGCCGGCGCGCAGCCGCTCGGCCAGCGTTCCCTGCGGGATCAGTTCGAGCTCTATCTCTCCGCCGAGGTACTGGCGGGCGAACTCCTTGTTGCCGCCGATGTAGCTGCCGGTGACACGGACGATCCGGCCCGCCGCCAACAGGACCGCGAGGCCCGACTCCATCGCCCCGCAGTTGTTGGAGACCACGTCCAGGCCCGTGACGCCCGCGTCGTGGAGGGCCTCGATGAGGACCGTTGGCACTCCGCTGAGTCCGAAACCGCCGACCGCGAGGGACGCCCCGTCCGGGATGTCCGCCACGGCCTGCGCGGCTGACGCGACCACTTTGTCCATCTGTCCGCCCACTTCCTTTCATGGTGCCCGGCGCCTTCGCCGAGGTTGTCGTCCGCATGCGCGAGCGGCTGAATGTCTCCGTCGGAGCGGCGATGCCCCGTGGCGTCGCGTTGCCGCCCCGGGCCGGGCCGGGCCGGGGTCCCGGCCCGGCCAGGGTGGGGAGGTGCTGTCGCCGGGCTACCCGTCCGGCCCCTCGGCAGCCGCCCGGCCGGTGTCGGACCTGCGGCCGCACACGTCGCGGACACGGCCCCTGGAACTGCCCGGCCGTCAGCACAGGCTGGGTGCGGCGTCCAGGGGGTTCCGCAGGCGGCTGATCATGACGGTGAGGAGGTCGGCGACCTCCGCGGAGGTGTTCGCCTGTCCGTAGGTGTAGAAGTCCGGGCGTACGAGGATCGCCCGGGCGTTCGAGGAGGCGAACCACCGGTTGTACGTGCCGTCGAAGTCGACGTAGGAGCCCGGGAACTCCACGGGGGCTTTGGAGACGTAGACCACGTTGATCGTGAGGAAGCCGGAGACCGCGTCACAGATCCGGCGGGCGTCCTCGGCGAGGGAACGGTCGGCGCAGAACAGTGTCCACCCCGATCCCGCCACGTCGTCGAACCGCTTGACCTTGTCCTCGTGGACGACGAGGCCCTGTACTCCGAGCCGGCCGCGGGTGCCGGAGCCGGCGTCGGCCTTGTCGAGGAAGCCCGCCGTCAGGGCCGGAAGCGGGGGGACGGGCGGCAGTCCGTGCCGACGGATCTCGGCGTCCCGTTCGGCCGCCTTCTGCGGGTCGGTCTCGCACAGGATGGCGCCCAGCGCGATCGCGATCCGGGTGATCTCGCAGACGTGGTCCCGTCGCTCCCGGGTGTAGGTCTCCAGGAGGTCGTCCGAGGTGGCGCCCTTCAGGACCAGGTCCAGTTTCCAGGCGAGGTTGGCGGCGTCGCGGATTCCCGAGCACATGCCCTGCCCCAGGAACGGCGGCATGAGGTGCGCGGCGTCGCCGGCCAGGACGGCCCGGCCGCTGACGAAGTCGTGGGCGACCAGGGACTGGAAGGTGTAGAGGGTGCGGCGGATCAGCGTCGCGTTCTCGGGGGTGACGCCCCAGCGTTCGAGCTTGCTCCAGCAGCCGGCCTCGCTGACGAGTTCGGCGGGGTCTTCTCCCGGCATCAGCATGAACTCCCACCGGGCGTGTTCGCGGGCCAGCCAGCGGAAGAGGGTGACGGGACGCTCGGGGTCGCACATCTGGCCGGAGGCGGGCATGGCGATCTCCCGGTCCGGTTCGTGGAGTCTGACGTCCACGATGGAGAGCGTCTCGGAGAATCCGAAGTCGTCCCAGGTGATGCCGGTCGCCTTGCGGACGAACGAGTTGGCTCCGTCGGCGCCGATGACGTAGCGGGCGCGGACCGTCGTGGTGGCGCCGTTCGGCTCCCACCGCTGTCCGTCCTGCGTCCCGCCGCGGAAGGTCATCTCCACCCGGTCCTCGTGTTGTTCGAGGCCGACCGCTTCCCAGCCGCGGTGGACGCAGACGTTCTCGTGGGCTTCGGCCGCCTGTGACAGCAGGGCTTCGAGGTCGGGCTGGTAGAAGATGTAGTCGGACCTCCAGGACGACGTGGTGGGCTTGCCCCAGTCGATCTGGAAGAGGAGGTCTCCGTTGCCGTCGACCCAGTCGTACTCGGTGGCCGGGACGGCCCGCGCCTCGAACCGGTCGGCGACGCCGATGGACTGGAGGATGCGGACGATCTCGTCGTCGACGTGCCCGGCCCTGGGAAGCGGGTACGGCAGTTCCCAGCGCTCGTACACCCCGACCCTCCAGCCCTTCCGCCCGAGCAGGGCCGCCAGCGTCTGGCCCACCGGGCCGTATCCGACGATGCAGACGTCCATGTCGATCGGTGCCTCGTTCATTCCGTGCTCCCCGGCTGGCTCGCGGTCCTCGTTCCGGCCGGGCCGGCGTGCCGGGCGCGCACCTCGTGGCGCATGGTCCCCACCCCGTCGACGCTGGTTTCGAGGACGTCTCCGTCGTTCAGGAAGCGCGGGGGCGTACGGCCGATGCCGACCCCCGAGGGGGTTCCGGTGAAGATCAGGTCGCCGGGCCGCAGCACGACGATGTCGGAGAGGTAGGAGACCACCTTCGGGATGCTGAAGATGAGGTCCCTGGTGGACCCGCTCTGGACGGTCTCGCCGTTGATGGTGCAGCTGACGGTGATGTCGTCCCGGTCGTCGAACTCGTCCGGTGTGGCGATGAACGGCCCGACCGGTCCGTACCCGGGGCGGGACTTGCCCAGGGTGGGCTGGCTGTTCACGCCCAGCCGGTTCTGCACCGACCGGTCGGAGACGTCCTGGCCGGCGGTGATGCCCGCGACATGGCTCCACGCCTCGGACTCGGGGACCCGGTGGGCGGTCCTGCCGATCACGACGACCACCTCGGCCTCCCAGTCGATGGTGTCGTTGGCGAGCGTGACCGCTCCGAACGGGGCCGCGAGGGAGGACGTGAACTTCGCGAACACGAACGGGTGCTCGGGAACGGCGAGGCCGGATTCGACCGCGTGACTCATGTAGTTGAGGCCGATGCACAGGATCTGCCCGGGTGCCGGCGAAGGGCTGAGGAGGTTGTTCTCGCTCCAGGTGACGTTCGCCGCGGGGGAGAGGGAGCCGTGGTCGAGCCCGGCCGCCCGCTCGGTGACCTCCTCCCACCGGGACAGCGCGGTGCGCGGGTCGGCGAGGCTCTCGTCCCCGGTGGCGCGGGCCAGGTCGATGCCGGTGCCGCTCGTCGTGACGAGTGTGGAGCGGCCGTTGACGTTGGCGAATCTCATGCGTGGCCCCAAGGGTTTCCGAGTCCGGCCACATCGATGGCGGACGCTGGTCGGTCGGTGGTCGAGACGGCCGGCAGGACTTCGAGGAAAGCCTCCGGCATCGGGTTGCTGAGGTAGAAGTCGGAGGATCCCTGGGCCGGAGTCCACTTGACCGGCTTGTGGTCCGGGGCGATGCGCTGGAGGCCGGGGGAGACGATCTCCAGGCGCATTCCTCCGGGTTCGCGCACGTAGACCGAGAAGGACTCCCCGTGCCCGTGGCGTCCCGGGCCCCATTCGATCGGGACGCCGGCTTCGCGGAAGATCTCGGCGGCACGGATGACATCGGCGCGCTCGTCGACCTGCAGGGCGAAGTGGTGGAACCGGCCCCGGTGCCCGGAGTCGTCGCGCAGGAAGGCCAGTTGGAATGCCGAGCCGGTGGACAGGGTCGCGAAGATGGCGGGGCCGTCCTCGGGCACCTCCGTCCATTCGGTGAGGAAGACGCCGAGGTTCCTCTCGTACCACCGCGCGTCCCCGAGCACGTCGGCGGAGGGGAAGTTCACGTGGTCGAGGTGGCGGGCGGCGACTCCGCGGGCGGTGGTGCGCTGCGGGCGGGTGGGCAGTGGCGAGGCCAGGTGCTGGGGTGCCTGGTAGTGCTCGGTCTCCCAGAAGATCTTCTGCTGTTGCCCGTTGGGTCCGGCGAAGAGGTACGACCTCCCCTGCCGAGGGGCCGGCTCCTGCCAGCCGAGGCCCCCGTTGTCCGGGCCGAGCCGGCGCGCCGCGAGGTCGAGGGCTTCGGCGCTGTTGGCCCGCCATCCGATGTGGCCGAGGCCCGTCGCGGGGCTCCGGGTGAGGATCAGGTCGTAGGGGAGGTAGTTGCCCCACGTCCTGAGGAAGACCGAGTCGTCGTGTTCGAGGACGACCTCCATGCCGACGAGGTCGTGGAAGAACGCGACGCTCTCCTGGAGCGTGGGTGTGAGGATTTCGACGTGAGCGAGGTGCGCGATGAGATGGTCCATCTCCGTCCCTTCTGACTGTCGTGGGCGTGCTTCGTCGAGCCGCCGGGTGCCGATGGCTTTGCCGGGGATCGGGGTCGCGGGGGGATGCGCGTGATGTCCCGTCCGACGATCACGTGGCCGGGAGCCCTCCTGTGCGCGGCACTTCGCCGTCACGGTGGGGTGGGATCGGGGTGCCCCGGTCGATGAGCCGGAGGAGTGCGGGCCAGGGCCTTCCGTTCGGGCAGAGCTCCGGCGACGCGGGCCGCGGATGCGGAGCGGTGTCCGCCGTGGCCCCGGGGAAGCATTTTTAGCACGATGTCCGATAATGGGGAAGAGGTGGCGGTCCCCGCGTCTCGGGAGGCGTGGGCGAGCTGTCGGTGGGGCTCGAGGTCCGGCGAGGCGGATGGCGGGATCGGCTTCCCCGAGAGCCGGAAGATCTGCTCAAAGGGCAGCTGAGCAAGGTTTTTCCGCGCGCGAGCGCCTCCGAAGCGTCGGGCCGCGGCCGACGTCGGCAGGTGCCCCGCCGGCTCCGCCCGCCGTGTCGCCGCCGCGAGAGGCTAGAATTTTGGGGCGTTGTTCTATAATCTGGAGGGAACCTTGACTCAGACCGCTCCCAGGGGACGGCCGGCTCACATCGACCGCTTCCGCGTGCGGGACGCCGCACTGGCCCTTCTCGAGGAACTCGGGTTCGAAGAGGTCAGTACGGCGCAGATCGCGGCCGCCGTAGGGATCAGCCGGTCCAGCCTGGCCCGCTTCTACCCCACGAAACAGCAGATCGTCTGGGAGGGACTCGACGACCTTTCCCGCCGGCTCTCCGCGCAGCTCGAACGGTCCCCGGAGCGGGGCTCGGTCTCGGCAAGGCTCAAGGCATCCATCGAGGTGGCCCTGGCCCTTCCGGAGAGCGAGCTGAGCGTTCTTCGAACACGGCTTCGGCTCGTACGGGACAACCCCGGCTTGCAGGTGAAACGAGCCTATGGGCGAGACCCCCTCGCCCAGGTCATCAGGGCCTTCATCGAGGCCAACTCGAGAACGGCCTACACCGAGGGTGAACTGTCCTGCCTGGCCGCACTCGTCGCCACAGCCGTCGACACGGCACTCATCGAGTGGAGCGGTTCGGACGAGACACGGCCGGCGAGTCACATCGCCGACTGCCTGGGGTTCATCCTCCCGATTCTCTGACCCGGCGTGCCGCCGAGACGAAGGGCCTCGGCCGCCCGCCCGCCTCGGCTGTGCCGACCCAGGGCGCAGCCTGCCCCGGGTCAGCCGCAGCGACGGACCGCCCCGAACGGCCGGTCCTGACCCAGACCCCTGAAAGGTGTCTCACGGCATGTTCTCCACTTTCGATCTGGAGTTCCCCTGGATCGGCCTCGGTGCCGCCGTCGTGCTCACGGTCCTCCTCCTGGCGACCGACGCGCTGCGCGGCGACCGCGTCCTCTCCCGGTGGAAGGATCCCGTCTGGCTGGCCTGGCTCGCCGTCGTGATGTACCTGGTCCACATCTTCGAGGAGTACGGCATCGCCGCCAACGGCGCCCGGCACGCCTTCCCCGAATCGCTGTGCACCACGCTCGGCCAGGGCGCCTATCCCGACTGCGCGATCCCGACGGAGTTCTACCTCTTCGTCAACATCGGGCTGACCTGGGTCGTGGCGGTGCTCTGCGCCCTGTTCGCCCGCCGGTACGTGATGATGGGTTTCGCGTTCTACAGCCTCGTCGTCGTCAACTGCTGCTTCCACATCGTCCCGACCCTCGTCACCGGAACGTACAACCCGGGCATGCTGACCTCGGTCGTGATGTTCCTGCCGGCCTCGGTCTGGGTCGGCAACGTGTTCCTCAAGCACCGGGAACCGGCGCTCGGCGTGGGGCGCCTGCTGGGCATCGTCGGTGTCGGCCTGGTCGTCAACGGCTCCCTGCCGCTCACGCTCAACCTGTTCCTGAACGACGTCATCCCCGCGGCGGTGCTCGACCTGCTGCAGCTCGTCAACGCGGGGCTCATCGTGCTGGTCGGCGCCCTCCTGCAGAGGTCCCTCTCCCGAAGCCGTGCCACTGCGGCGACGACCGGCGACAGGGTCGGTACGTGAGAGGCTGCCCGCCCCCGCCCACCCGGCGCGGGTAGCCGGCCTCCGGCCCAGACGGCCCGGAGGACGCGACGGTGTCGTGGTGCCCGACACCGTCGCGTTCCCCTTCGGGTGTCCCGCTCCGGTCAGCGGGTGCTGTGTGCGCCCCCGTTGACGTGCAGCACCTGGCCCGTGATGTGACGGGCCCCGGGGGAGGCGAGGAAGGCGACCGCGGCGGCGACGTCCGCGGGGGCGCCGGCGCGGCCGGTCGCCGTGGCCGCGACGAGGGCGGTGCGGCGGGCTTCCGGGAGGCGGTCGCGGAAGAACTCCGTGTCGGCGATGTAGCCGGGCGAGACGATGTTCGCGGTGATGCCGCGCGGCCCGAGCTCGCGGGTCAGATCCAGGTTCCAGGCGGCGAGCCCCGCCTTGGCGGCCCCGTAGGAGCCGGCTCCCTGGTCGGCGGCGATCGAGCCGATGTGGACGACCGCGCCACCGGGAGCGAGCCGTTCGTGCAGTGCCCTCGTGGTCAGGGCGGCACTCACCAGGTTCGCGTCCAGGTTGGCGCGGAAGTCCCGGGCGTATGCGGCCAGGTCCGTGGCTCCGTCGGCGTCGAAGTCGGTGTTGCCACCCGCGTTGTTCACGAGGACGTCGATCCGGTCCGGCAGATCGGACAGGAGGGCCGTGAGTGCTCGGGGGTCGGTGTGGTCGCACACCAGCGCGCGGACGCCGGACTCCGCCGCCAGTTCCACGGAGCGGACCGCGCGGGGTCCCCCGGGCCGCCCGGGTTCAGTCGTCGGCTCCGGCGGCGGCGCGTGCGATGCGCCCGCGGATCGCGTACCAGCCGGCGACGAGTGCCGCAGCGATGAGCGGTACGCACAGCACGGTGGTGCGTCCGGCGCCGCCGTCGGCGTACATGAGGACCAGGACGGCAGCGAGGAAGGCCAGCGTCACGAGTTCGGTCCAGGGCGAGCCGGGCAGGCGGTAGCCGGGGCGGGTCAGTTCGCCGGCCGTGGTCTTCCGCCAGAACAGGAGGTGGCAGACCATGATCATGCCCCAGGTGGAGATGATGCCGATGGCCGCGAGGTTGAGCACGATCTCGAACGCGTCGGCGGGGACCACGAAGTTGAGGCCGACACCGAGGACGCACATGCCGCTGGTGAGCAGGATGCCGCCGTAGGGCACCTGGGTGCGGCTCATCCGTGCGGTGAAACGTGGGGCCGATCCGTTGACGGCCATGGAGCGCAGGATGCGGCCGGTGGAGTAGAGGCCGGAGTTGAGCGAGGACATCGCCGCGGTGAGGACGACCAGGTTCATCACACTGCCCGCCGCCGGGACACCGATGTGGGAGAGCACCGTCACGAAGGGACTCTGGCCGGAGGTGTACTTGTTCCACGGCATCAGCATCGACAGCAGCACGACCGAGCCGACGTAGAACAGGCCCACGCGCCACATGATCGAGTTGATCGCCTTCGGCATGATCTTCTCGGGGTTCTCGGTCTCCCCGGCCGTCACGCCGACCAGTTCGACGGAGGCGTAGGCGAAGACGACGCCCTGGATGATCAGCAGCATCGGCAGCAGGCCGCTGGGAAAGATCCCACCGTTGTCGGCGATCAGGGACGGACCGGGTACGACGCCGTCGACCGGGTGCTGGGTGACGAGCAGGAAGATCCCGATTCCCATGAAGACGACCAGGGCGCTGACCTTGACGATGGCGAACCAGAACTCCAGTTCGCCGAAGATCCGCACCGAGATGAGGTTCACGGTGAGGACCACGGCCAGGGCTATGAGCGCGATCACCCACTGCGGGACGTCGGAGAACAGGTGCCAGTAGTGGGTGTACGTGGCGACGGCGGTGATGTCGGCGATGCCGGTGGTCGCCCAGTTGAGGAAGTACATCCAGCCGGCGGTGTACGCGCCCTTCTCCCCCAGGAACTCCCGGGCGTACGACACGAAGGCGCCGGAGGACGGGCGGTACAGGACCAACTCGCCGAGCGCTCGCACGACGAGGAACGCGAAGACGCCGCAGATGGCGTACGCGACGAACAGGGAGGGCCCGGCATCGGCGAGCCGTCCGCCCGCGCCGAGGAACAGCCCGGTGCCGATGGCACCGCCGATGGCGATCATGTTGACGTGCCGGGCTTTCAGGGACTTGCTGTAGCCGGTGTCGCCGGCGTCGACGTGACGGGTCGTGGGGCGCTTCTCGTCATTGAGGAAC
Organism: Kitasatospora sp. NPDC096204; assembly: GCF_044763205.1. Classification (NCBI taxonomy): domain Bacteria; kingdom Bacillati; phylum Actinomycetota; class Actinomycetes; order Kitasatosporales; family Streptomycetaceae; genus Kitasatospora; species Kitasatospora sp. NPDC096204. Next base: position 115,783 of record NZ_JBIWFT010000025.1, on the reverse strand, counting down.
TGCTCGCTCACGCCTCGGCTCTGCCTTCTCTTGAGGTGTCCGCGCGCTGGGGGCGCACGATGTCGGTGAGGGTGGCCTCCACGCGGTGGAGGTGGTGGGACATCGCCTCGACGGCGTCGGGCTCGGAACCGTCGATCAGGGCCTCGACGATCGCCCGGTGCTCGCAGTCGGACTGCTCGCGCCGACCGCCGAGTTCGTCGAGGAGGGTCGACTGACGCGCCAGTGCGTCACGGATCTCCTCGGTCACCCGGCGGAACACCGGGTTGCCGGAGGCCTCGGCCACCGCCGGGTGGAACACGGTGTCCAGGGCGACCCACGCGGTGGTGTCGGTCTCCGGCTCCATCCGGTCGAGCAGGTGGGCCAGGTGTCAGGACGCCGGGGTCGACGGAGTGACCTCCGGTGTACCCCGTCGGATGCGCACCTTGCTCTCGGCGATGGGACCCGGAGCGGGGTTCGGGGCCGACCTGGCGGCGGCCACCAGGGCGTGCACCACGGCCGAATCGAAAGCCACTTCGGGGTGCCACTGCACGCCGACCGCGAAGCGGTGCCGGGTGCTCTCGATCGCCTCGACGGTGCCGTCCGCCGTGCGGGCGCCCACGATCAAGCCGGCCCCGAGGGAGTCCACCGCCTGATGGTGGTGCGTGGCGACCTGGCGGGTCCCCGGAATGAGTGCGCCGATCCGCGTCCCCGGCACCGTGGTGACGGCATGGGGGGAGAAGTGGCCGCCGTGCAGGTTGTGCCCGTGGTGACCCACCGTTTCGGGGAGGTGCTGGATCAGGGTGCCGCCGGCATGCACGTTCATCAACTGCATTCCCCGGCACACTCCGAGCACCGGTACGTCACGCGCGAGAGCCTCGGCCAGCACAGCCCACTCCCACTGGTCGCGCTCGCGGGCCGGCGGTCCCGTGCACGGATGCGGCTGCGCCCCGTACAGTGCGGGATCCACGTCCTCGCCGCTGGTCAGGACGATCGCGTCCAGGCGCGCGACGACATCGGCCGCGGCTTCCGGCGCGTCCGGCGGCAGCAGGACCACGCGGCCGCCCGCCGCCTGGAGACAGCTGACGTACGCCGCGGGCAGCAGCGCGGCGGGCAGCTTCCACTCCCCCCACTGGGCGTCGGCGAGGTAGGTGGTCAGTCCGATGAGTGGCCTGGGCATACCACTTCCTTTCAGGGGCGGGAGTCGATCGCCGACGGCCGTCTCCTCCGCAGCCCACCCGCCCGACGGACGCGGGTCAGGAGTGCTGCGGAAGAGGGGGTGCACGGCGCCGCGGGCGCACGAACGCGCCCGACGAGGGAGGTGGTGGGTCGCGGACCCGGGGGCGGGGTCTTGCGCATTCAGGCCGCGAGCAAGAATCCTGCTGCCGTTCATGCTTAAGCACAAGAAAAGACATCTTCGCGACAGATAAGTGGGCCTTAACTCCGTGCAGAGACTCGACCCCCGGTTGCTCGCCACCCTCGAAGCCGTGGTCCGCCACCGCTCCTTCAACGCCGCCGCACGCGAGTTGGGCTACAGCGCGCCCGCCGTCTCGCAACAGATCGCCGAACTCGAACGCCGCGCCGGTCTCATCCTGATCGAGCGCCGCCCCGTACGCGCCACCCCGGCCGGCATGGTCCTCCTCGACGCCGAACAGCGTGTCCGAAGCGCACTGGCGGCGGCGTCCGTGGAACTGGACGCCATGCGTGCGGGCACTGCCGGACGGATCAGGCTCGGCGCCTTCGCCTCCGCCGCCGCCGGCATCGTCCCGCAGGCGCTGGCAGAGCTTCACGCGACCTATCCCGATGTGGAGGTCAGCCTCTCCCAAGTGGAGCCCGAGGCCGGCTACAACCGGCTCAAGCGGGGAGACATGGATCTGGCCCTCAGTTACGACTACGACTTCATCCCGATGCCGCCGCCCCGGGCGCTGCGCCGAACGCTGGTCGCACGGGACCCGGTCGTGGCGGTGGTCCCGGCCGACCACCACCTCGCCGACCGGGACGTCATCGACCTGGCCGGCCTCGCGTCCGAGACGTGGATCGCGGCTCCGGAGGCCGCGTTGCGCCTGGAACTGCTCGCTCAGATGGCCAAGACCCCGGGCTTCCAGGCCCGCCTGGAATACGACGGCGACGACTTCAACACCGTGCTCGGCTTCGTGGCCGCCGGCCTGTGCGTCGCCGTCATGCCGCGCCTGGCCCTCCCCCCGGGTAGCACCCAGGTCGTCGCGCGCCCCCTCGCCGATCCGGAGCTGACGCGCTTCATCTACACGGTCCGCATCGACACCAGGCACGCCCCGCGCGCCCTCCTGGCCCTGGAACGGATGCTCGCCGCGCAGGCACTGGCCGCCCTCTCATGAGGCGGGGCAACGCCTCGACGACTTCGGCCCCGGAGGGCCGGCCCGCCTGCGGAGCCCTCCGGGCAACCTCTCACGCCTCCGCTCGGACACTCCGGTCGGCGGTGAGCCGCTCCCGCCACTCGGCCACGGCGACGGGGGACATCGCCGCGAGACGGGCGATCACCTCGTCCTCCCGCCCGTCGGTCCAGCTGAGGACCCGGGTCAGGACGGTGTTCCGGACCAGGCGGACCTCCTTGAGCAACTCCTCCAAGCGCTTCAGCTCCTCCCCGGTGGCGGCAAGGGTGTCATCGACCGCCGCCCTTTCCTCGGCCCGCTGTTGCCGCAGGTAGGCCGCCAGGCCGGTGAGGACCACACCGTCGTCGGCCGCAGCGCTGCGAAACGTCTCGACGAGGTGGTCCAACACGCAGTCAGGGGCGTCGGCGAGACTCGCTCCCACGACCTTCGCGCCCTCCCAACTGCTCCGTCCGGCATCGCTGGTCCGCAGCCAGAGCCCGGCTTCGACCGGGGCGCGGTCGCCGCAAGCGGCCGCGCGGTAGGCGTACAGAGCCGCACGGTGACCGTAGAAGGTGTAGCCCTCCTCGATCCGGACGCCCGCCGGAGCGCACATGCGTCCCGGAACGCCGCCGTAACCGGAATCGGGTTCGTAAGTGGCGTAGGCGTCCAGCTCGGCGTCGGTAGCCGTCGCCCAATCCGGATCGCACAGCTCCGGATTCCGGGCGAGGAAGTCCGCCACTTCTATCCGCCATCCGGGAACCGGGCTCATGCGGGGTTCGGACCAGGCCACCGTGCCCGTCGCATCGAGCGTGTAGAGGCAGGCCTGTTCGAGGTCGGTCCAGGCCGTGGCAGCCTCGGCGGACCACTCCAGATCCCCGGCCGGGCCCACACGATGCAGCGAGTCGATCACCCGCTGGACCATGGGCAGGATCCGTCGGACCAGTGTGTAGAGCTCCTCCGTGCTGAAGAAGCGCCAGGTATCGGCGCCCTGCTCGTCGACAGTGCGGTGGGTGAGCAGGAGCGCGAACACGGCCGGGGAAGGCAGAGCGCCATCGCCGGCCGTGGCCCGGCGGTGCCCCGGAAGCCAGGGGGCGGTGCCCTCGTCCTGGGTTCGCCAGTCGGTGTCCCCGAACCAAACGGCACCGGTGGCGGCGTCGACGGCGAGCCACTGCTGGTAGCCGTTACCCGGCCCGAACCGTTCCCGGTGGTGCTCGGCCCGCTGGTCGTGCCACACGTATTCCGCTGGGGGCGGATTGAGTTGGACGGCGACGAAACCGTCCTGCGGGGTGTGCCCGACAACGACATGTGCAGTCGGTTTGCTGTTCTCGGTTCCGGACATGCGGCTCCCTCCGTGCCGGACCGTGGCGGATCCGCCACTGTGCGACACCGAGCCTGCCCTGTGGGAGCGGTTACGATCAAATCCGATCAGTTGTGGATTTGTCGCCCAATGAAAGTCCGTCCACGTGCGGACGCGACGGGGCTGGCGACAGGCGATCGTGGAACGCCGCCTACCCGGTTCCGGAACCTTCGGACTGACCGACCAACAGGCGGCGCTGCGCTGGGTGCGCGCCGAGATCGGCGCCTTCGGCGGTGACCGCGTCCAACGTGACGCCGACCGGCTGCGACTTCCAGCCGGGTGCCCCGGTACAGGGCGATGCCCGGTTCCCGTGCCGGCGCGGCGACGAGTCCGTGCGGGCCGACGGACACCAGTGCCGGGACCGCCCTCGCCGCGGCCGCCTTGCGCACGCACGGAGGCACCGCATCCGCCGCGTCGCCGCATCCGGCGTGCCGACTTCACTCCCGTCGGCCGCCGCTCGACGGCCCCGTATCGTCCGTGCACGTCAAATACCCTTTTGCGCCAGGAAGTTCACGGTGCGTTGACTCTGGCGCCGAACGCTGGGCATGATGCCGATCATCCAGGCCGGATGTAGTCGAAAGTACATTCCCCACCCGCACCCTGCACGTTTCCGCAGAAGATGCACAAGGACAGGAGGGAGCCCGGTGGGGAACATCCGCACGGCTCCGATGGAGCCGGAAGTGCGCCCAAGCCGGTCGGTAGGTCTCGGAGCGCACCGCACCGGCCGCGCGGACGGGATGCTCGTCACCTGGTGGGAACACCGGGGTGGGGCGGGGGCCGGGGGCGCTCGCCGCACCGCCCCCAGGGCGGGCCATGCCGTACTGCCCGGCCGGGCGTGGTGGCGCCGGTCATGACGGAGACCCGCATGCGAGTGGCCCTGATAGGCGCGGGCCCCCGCAGTCTGTCCGTACTGGAACGGCTCTGTGCCAACGAGCGGGTCAACCCCTCCCCGCGTCCCCTGACCGTGCACCTGATCGACCCCGACCCGCCCGGGGCGGGCAGGGTCTGGCGCACCGACCAGTCGCGGCACCTGCTGATGAACACCGTGGCGTCCCAAGTCACCGTGTTCACCGACGGCAGCGTACGGATCGACGGCCCGGTCGAGCCCGGGCCGAGCCTGTACGAGTGGGCCCGTTCGCCGTACGGGGCCGAGGTCGATGTGCTGGCCGAGGCGGCCGCGCTGGGCCCCGACTCCTACCCCACCCGTGCGTTCTACGGCGCGTACCTGCGGGCTGTGTTCCAGCGCCTGGTCGAGCGAGCGCCGCAGCATGTCACGGTCCGGGTGCACCGCTCCCGGGCCGTCGCCCTCACCGGAGAGGGGTCACAGCAGGTCCGGCTGGCGGACGGCAGCACGGTCGACGCACTGGACGCCGTGGTGCTGGCCACGGGGCACCTGCCGGCCTTACTGGGCCCTGGGGAACAGCAACTCGCCGACACCGCGGCGGCATCGGGGCTCCGCTACCTGCCGCCGGGCAATCCTGCCGACGCCGACCTGAGTGCCATCCGGCCGGGAGAACGTGTTCTGCTGCGCGGCCTCGGGCTGAACTTCTTCGACCACCTGGCGCTGCTGACCGAGGGCCGGGGCGGCACGTTCACCCCCCGCGACGGCCGGCTGGTGTACCGGGCCTCCGGCAAGGAGCCTGTGCTGTACGCGAGTTCGCGGCGCGGTGTGCCGTACCAGGCTCGTGGCGAGAACCAGAAGGGCGCCTACGGGCGGTACGTCCCGAGACTGCTCTCGGTCGAGTTCGTCAGCGCCCTTCGCCGTCAGGGCACCCCGCTCGACTTCCGTCGCGACCTGTGGCCGCTGATCGCCCGCGAGGTCGAGAGCGTGTACTACGGCGCGCTGCTGGACGTCCGAGACCGCCAGGCCGACCGGGTGCCGTTCACCGAGCTCTACCTGGCTGCCGAACGGCCGGAGCGGCGGGCCGAACTTCTGCATGCGTACGGCATCGACCGGGCGGACCACTGGGACTGGGAACGCCTGGCCCAACCGTGTGTGGGCCGGGAGTTCGGCGACCGGGCGGAGTTCCGGTCCTGGCTGCTGGAGTACCTGTCACAGGACCTGCGGGAGGCCCGCGCCGGCAACCTCCGGGGCCCGCTGAAGGCCGCGCTGGACGTCCTGCGCGACCTGCGCAACGAGATCCGGCTCGCGGTGGACCACGGCGGCCTGGCCGGCGACTCGCACCGCGAGGACCTGGAGCGCTGGTACACCCCGCTCAACGCGTTTCTGTCGATCGGTCCGCCGGCCGCCCGGATCGAGCAGATGATCGCGCTGATCGAGGCGGGCGTGCTCGAACTCACCGGCCCCGGAACCACGGTGAGCGTCGACGCCGACCGCCGCGCCTTCGTCGCCCGTTCCGGCCGGGTGCCGGGGCCGCCGGTCCTGGCCACGGTGCTGATCGAGGCCAGGCTCCCCGAACCGGACGTGCGCCGGACCGCCGACCCGCTGCTGCGGCACCTGCTGGACTGCGGCCGGATCGCCCCCTACCGGACGCCGGGCGCCGGCGGTGACGAGACCGGAGGGCATGAGACAGGGGGACTGCACGTGACCGCCCGCCCGTACCGGGTGGTCGACGCCGAAGGGAACGCGCACCCGCGCCGGTTCGCCTACGGGGTTCCCACCGAAGGCGTCCACTGGGTCACGGCGGCCGGCATCCGTCCCGGGGTGGACTCCGTGACCCTGGGCGACTCGGATGCGATCGCACGCGCCATACTTTCGCTCCGGCCCGTGGGGCACCAGGAAGCCAACAGGACAGGAGCCAGCGCGTGATGCTTGAGACCGTGCCATCCGAGGCGGAGGCGGACACCGGTCTGCTCTCGCCGGTCCGGGCCGGCACCCCGATCGAAGGCGCGGTCGGCGACCGGGCCTGGCTCCAGGCGATGCTGGACGCCGAAGCGGCGCTGGCGCGGACACAGGCCGGACTCGGAGTGGTGCCGGCATCGGCGGCCGGGGCCATCACCGCTCTCGCCCGGGTCGAGAACTTCGACGTACGTGCGCTCGCACTGGCCTCCCGGGAGACCGCCAACCCCGTGGTCGGCCTGGTCCGGGCCCTGACCGAGTTGGTGGCAGCCCGGTACCCCGAGGCGGCGGAGTACGTCCACTCCGGCTCGACCAGCCAGGACATCCTGGACACCGGGGCGATGCTGGTCGCGGCCCGCGCCCTGCGGATCATCCGGGCGGACCTGGACCGGGTGGCCGAAGCGCTCGCCGCACTGGCCGAGGCCCACCGGTCCACCCCGATGGCCGGGCGCACCCTCGCCCTCCAGGCCGTGCCCACCACCTTCGGCCTGAAAGCCGCCGGATGGCGGCAGTCGGTGCTGGACGCCGACCACCGGCTGGCGCTGGTCGAGCGGACCGGCCTGCCGGTCTCGTTGGGCGGCGCGGCCGGCACACTGGCCGGATACCTGGAGAACGCCCGCGCCGCCGACCCCGCCACCGACGACGACCCGGCCGGCTACCTCGACCGCCTGGTCGACGCCTTCGCCGCCGAGACCGGGCTGGCCCGGCCGGTCCTGCCCTGGCACGCGCTGCGGACCCCCATCGCCGACCTGGCCGCCGCGCTCGCGTTCACGGCCGGGGCACTCGGGAAGATGGCGGTCGACGTGCAGGTCCTGACGCGGACCGAGATCGGCGAGGTCGGCGAGCGGCCGGTGGCCGGACGCGGAGCCTCCTCCGCCATGCCGCACAAGCAGAACCCGGTGCACTCCACCCTGATCCGCAGTGCCGCACTCCAGGTCCCGGTCATCGCCACCGGTCTGACGCAGTGCCTGATCACCGAGGACGAACGCTCCGGCGGCGTCTGGCACGCCGAGTGGCAGCTGCTGCGAGAGGCACTCCGGCTGACCGGCGGCGCCGCGCACACCGCGGTGGAACTCGCCGAGGGACTGCAGGTACGGCCCGAACGGATGGCGGCGAACCTCGCACTGACCAGCAGTCAGATCGTCTCCGAACGCGTCTCCGCCGTCCTCGCCCCCCTGCTCGGTCGTGCGGCCGCCCGATCCCTGTCCTCCAGGGCCGCCGCGACCGCCGCGACCACGGGCCGTGAACTCGCCGAGGTACTCGCCGAACTTCCCGAACTGAAGGACGTGTTCACTCCGGAGGCACTGGCAGCGCTGTGCCGCCCAGAGGACTACCTCGGAGCCGCGGAGCCACTGGTCGACCGGGCCCTGCGGCTCTGACCCCGGCGGGCAACGGTCGGCCGGTGCGCCGGAGCGGGGGATTCGTCTCGGGGGTGGCCGGCGGTGCGCGGCTGTCGCCTGCCGCGGGTCGGTCTCGTTGCCCTGGTGGGCGGGTCAGGTGTCGGCGGGGGGTTCCTGGCCGGCCTGGGAGTGGCGCAGTTGTTCGTTGATGCGCAGGGCTTCTTCGAGTTGGTCTTCGAGGATGATGATGCGGCAGGCGGCGTCGATGGCGGTGCCCTGGTCGACGAGGTCGCGGGCGCGCATGGCGATCCGTAGTTGGTAGCGGGAGTAGCGGCGGTGTCCGCCCGCCGAGCGCAATGGTGTGATGAGGCCCTGCTCGCCGAGGGAGCGCGGGAAGCCGGGGGTGGTGCCGGTCATCTCGGCGGCGCGGCCCATGGTGTAGGCGGGGTGGTCCGGGCGGTTCGCCGCCGGTCGCCGATCCGGAGGTGGTCGTGGAGGCGCGCGGGATCCGGCTCGGCGGGCAACTGGCCCTGCCCGAGGGAGCTGCGGGGACCGTGCTCTTCGCCCACGGCAGTGGCAGCAGCCGGCACAGCCCGCGCAACCGCTTTGTGGCGAGCGCCCTGAACCGGGCGGGCCTGGCCACCCTGCTCTTCGACCTCCTCGCGAGGAGGAGGAATGCGACCGGGCGAACGTCAAGTGGGCATCGCCCCGGATCCGGCAGGCTGTGACGGACATCGGGGCCGCCCGGAGCCGGTACGCCGCCGGAGACCACCAGCGCCGACCGGCCCCCGGGCGCGCCGGTGGGGCACGGGTGCCGGGCCGGACGTCTGCGGTGGCTTCCGGCCCGGTCAGGTCGGCCGGTTGTCCGCCCGTGTGGTCCGGGGGCTGCCCGGATCGGGGGCGGGCAACGGCCAGTCGGGGTGGGCGAGCCGGCGGCGCAGGGCGTCGAGCCGGGCGAGGTGGTGGTCGAGGGCGGCGGTGGCGGTGCTCGTGGTGGCGGCTACTCGTGCTTCGAGGTCGTGGACCCGGTCCAGGAGGTCCTGCCAGCGCCTTTCGGCGGCGGCGGTGGAGGCGGCGAGAGGGTCAGATGCGGCGTCGGTCGCTGTCATTGCGGAGCTGGGTGGTGTGGTGGATGAGGGTGTCGAGGCGGGTGGCGAGGTCGCCCTGGCCGGTGCCGAGGTGGGGGCGGACGGCGGCGAGGGGCTCTATGAGGTCGGCGGGGTCGGTGGCGCCGAGGGCGGCGGTCAGCGCGGCCTGGGCGGGGCGGGCGCCGGGGGCGAGTGCGGTCGTGGTGATCTGGGCGGCGAGGACCCGCAGCTCGGCGGCGTTGTCGCGGGCCCAGGCGGTGACCGTCCGGTCGGCGGCCCGCCGGTCGCGGACGGCCTTGACGCGTTCCGCGCCGGTGGCGGCCTGCGTCCTGCCCCCACCGGCGGGCTTGAGGCGCAGGTAGCGGTTCTCGGCGGCCTGGCGGCTGGCGACGCCCATGGGCCGGGCGAGGTCGGCCCAGGTGGCGCCAGCCTCCCGGGCGCTCTCCACCAGGCCGGCTTCCCAGCCGGCGAGCTGGCCGCGCAGCTCGCGCAGCAGCACGAGTGCGGCCAGGGCCTGCTCGGGGCCACTGGGCTCGGCAGGGGTGGTCGGGGGCTGGGACGCGGGGTTCTGGGCGGTGCGGACGGCGTCGTCGATGGCGGCCAGCGCCGCCGCGGCTGCCAGGAACGAGGCGGGCTCGACCGGCGGGGAGGCGTCGGGGGCGGCTCTGCGGGACTTCTCGCTCATGTAGTCACTCTATAGGCGACATGGCAGCTTGTCATCGGATGGATGACGCGCTAGAAAGGAGTCAGGTGAAGCGCACTGGCACCCATTCGATCAGTGGAGGTGTTTCGCAATGCTGCTGCGCACTGACCCGTTCCGCGAGCTGGACCGGCTGACCCAGCAGTTCCTCAACACGACCGGCACCTGGTCGCGTCCGACGCCGATGCCGCTGGACGCCTACCGGGCCGGCGACGAGTACGTGATCTGCTTCGACCTGCCGGGGGTTGACCCGGAGGCGATCGACATCGACGTCGAGCGGAACATGGTGACCGTCAAGGCCGAACGCCGCCCGCGCCAGGAAGGCGAGGGCATCAAGTGGGAGCTGTCCGAGCGCCCGCTCGGCGTGTTCTCCCGCCAGGTCATGCTCTCCGACACCCTCGACCCCGCCGGGATCACCGCCGACTACGACGCCGGCGTGCTGACCCTGAAGATCCCGGTCGCCGAGAAGGCCAAGCCCCGCAAGATCGAGATCAGCCACAGCGGCAGCCGCAAGCAGATCCAGGCCTGACCGGCCCCGATGCCGTTCCGGCCGCCCCGGATCTCTCCCCCTCGATCGAAAGGGGCGGCCGGAACCCCCCCCCGACCGCCGGGCTGGCCTCGCCCGGACCGGCCTACCCGCAGCGACGCGGAACCGTCATGAACGGCCAGAGCAACCAGCCCTTCATCGTGCGAGCCCACGGCGAGATCGACCTCGACGCCGCACCCTCGCTGCGCCGTGCTCTGGTTACCGCGCTCGAGTCACACCGGGAGGTGGTGCTGGATCTGTCGGAGGTGACGTTCATGGACTGCGCGGGCCTGGGCGCCCTGGTCCGGGCCCGCAACCAGGCCGACCGCAGTGGCAGGCGCCTGATCCTGCGCGGAACCAGCCGCTGCGTCGCCCGGCTGCTCGAGCTCAGTGGTCTGCACCGGCGCCTGGCCGTCGAGCCCCGACCGGGCACGGTCGCGCCGGACCTTGGAACGGAGGGAGAACCGCGGTGACTCTTCGATGGGAGGCGTTCCTGGACGAGGTCCGGGAGCGCGGTGAGTACGGCACCCCGCAGGAGGCCGAGCGGGCCGCCCGGGTCGTCCTGGCCCTGATCGGCGCCCACCTGGTCGGCGACGTGCGCGCGGAACTGGCCGCCCGCTTGCCGGAGACCATGGCCCTGATCCTGCTCAACCCCTTGCAGGCAGCCGAGCCGCTCAGCCCGGAACGGTTCGTGCGCGCGACCGCGGCCTGGATCGAGGGCGCCACCGAAGCCACGGCCGTGTGGGACATCGGCGCCGTCCTGTCCACGGTGGCCGACGCCGCCGGCGACGACCTCACCGAGCGCGTCCTGCTCCAGCTGCCGCCCGGCTACGACCTGCTGTTCGGCCGCCCGACCGCAGGCGAACGACCTTGACCACCCCCCTCGCCCTGCCGCTGCCCACCGGCGGCCAGCCCCAGGAAGGCCCCACGGTCATGACCCGCTACCGCCACCTCCTTCAGCAGGTCCGCAACCTCGGCCGATACACCACTGACGAGGAAGCCGAACGCGTCCTCGACGCTGTCCTGGCCCTCCTCGGCTCCCAACTCACCGGCGACGAACGCTGCGACCTCGCCGCAGCCCTGCCCGAACGGGCCCGCGCCGTCCTCGCCGCCCAGATCCCCCTCCCGTCGCCCGTCACCGCCCCCGCCTTCGTCGAAAGCCTCGCCCACACCCTGGGCACCAGCCTCACCGCCGCCCGCTGGGACGCCTCCTCCGTCCTGGCCGCCCTTACCACCTTCACCGACTACAACCTCACCGACCGCCTCCTCGCCCACCTACCTCGCGGCTACGCCCTGCTGTTCGGCCGCGCGGACCTGGCCGCCGTCGCCTGACGCGGCGGGTCCGACCCGCCGGCGGGAGCGCTTCCAGGCCAGGCCTTCGTTTCGGCGACCGCCATCCCTAGGCCGAGGCCACCGGCCCGGGGCAGGCTTGCGGCCGATCCCGCGCGTAGGCCCGGATCGAGTAGTCGAGCGCGTTCCACACCCGGCCCTGGTGAGCGGCGCGGACCCGGTGGGCCAGAGGACGGCGGCCGGGACGTCCTCGATCGCCGTACGCAGCAGCTCGGTCAGCTTCCGGGCCGGCGTTTCGTCGACCGGGCACCCCCGAACACCACGCAGACGGGAGCACCGAACAGCGCTCGCCTGGGTGTTGCCTCCATGATCGACGATGTGGGGTGGTCGGAAGCCGGTGACGGCCGCCGTGGTCGAACGGCTTCAGCGCCGCCATGCCGGACGCCGTGCTGCGGCGGAGGTGGACGCACTGGGTGTGGGCCTGCCCGCGTTCGTCACCTGCCACCGCTCGACGTGGGGGCCGGGAACCCGCTGGGCGCCGGGCTCATCGGCGGTGTCGGGGACGAGGCCCGCCGCGACCGCCACCAGGCCCGCTTCCTCTTCCGGGACGCCGCCTCCCGCACGGTTCACCCAGACTGGGCGGACCGCGCCGCCGAGGCCATCGGTCGGCTCTGGGGGGCGGGGGCGCCTGGCCGGACGATGCCGGGCTGGTCGCACTGATCACCGAGCTCTCCGTCGAGAGCGCGGAGCTCCGCCGGATCTGGGCCTCGGGGGAGGACACCGCCGCGGCCGCCGCCTTCACCCGCTTTGCCGGGGCCTGACAGCCGACGGGGTGGCGGTGGCTGGATGCCACGGCCACCCCGTCGGTCGGGTCGGTCCGGTCAGCCGAGGCGGCGCCGACGGCGGCCGATGGCAAGGGCGAGGCCGCCGAGGATCAGCAGGGTGGCGCTGACCGTCGCCGTGGTGAGCACGGTGGTGCCGGTGCTGGCGAGGGCTCCCGACGCCTGCGTGGCCGACGAGCCCTCCGGGGCCGCCGGAGCCGTGGTCGACGCGCTGGTGCCGGGCGTCTGGCCGGCATCGGTCGGCGTGGACGTCGGCGTCGGGGTGGCGGTGAGCGTGGCGGTGTGGTCGGTCGTGCAGGTCTTGGTGGTGTCGCAGGTGCCGCGCTTGTCGTCGGTGGTGGTGACGGTGTTGTGGAGCTGCTTGTCGCCGTTGGCGGTGACGGTGACGGTGACGGAGTAGGTGATGGTCGCGGTGGCGTCCTGGGGCAGGTCGCCGGTCCAGGTGAGCTTGCCGTCCTTGACCTCGGCGGTGCCGGTGGTGGCCTTGACGTCACCGTTGTAGACGGCGTCGTCCAGGATCTTCGACAGGTCGTCGGTCAGGGTCGCGCCCTTGACCTCGCCCGTGCCCTTCTGGGCGACGGTGACGGTGTAGGTGACCTTGTCGCCCGTCTTGACCGTCGAACCCGGGGCGGGGTCGGCGGTCTTGGAGAAGACGTAGGAGCCTTCCTCGTAGGTGTACTTCCCGGCCGCGCCGGTGCCGGCGGGGGTGGTCACGGTGACGTCGACCTTCCCGGGGACGGCGCCGGCGGGGACGGTGGCGGTGATCCGGGTGTCGCTGTCGACGGTGAACGCGGTGGCTGTCTTGGAGCCGAAGGTCACCGCGGTGGCGCCGGTCAGGTTGGTGCCGGTGAGGGTGACGGTGGTGCCGCCCGCCAGCGGGCCGTGGTCCGGCGCGATGCCGCTCACGACGGGCGCCGGTGCGTCGTAGGTGTACTTCCCTGCGGCGAGGTCGCGGCCCGCGACGGTCGCGGTGACGTCGACGGCGCCGGCGGCGTGCGCGGGGACGGTCGCGGTGACGGTGCTGCGGTTGACCACGGTCATGTCGGTCGCCGGGACGCCGCCGATGGTGACCGCGGTGGTGCCGGCCAGGTACTTGCCGGTGAGGGTGACGGTGGTGCCGCCGGCGACCGGTCCGTGGGCGGGGCTGACGCCGGTGACCGTCGGCTGGGCGATCTTGCCGACCGCCACGCCGTACGGGCCGCGGTCGGCGGGGATGGTCTCGGTGACCGTGTTGGTCGCGGTGTCGATCACCGACACGGCGTTCGAGTCGAAGTCGGCGGTGTAGACCCGGGAACCGTCCGCGTCGGCCGTGACCGCGATCGGCCGGGACCCGACAGGCACGGTGGCGACGACGGCGAGGGTCGCGATGTCCAGGATCGACACCGAGCCGGCCGCGCCGTTGACGACGTACCCGTACTTGCCGTCCGGTGAGACGGCCACGTCCAGTGGCATGACGCCGACCGCGACGGTCGCCACGGCCGTGTTGCTGGCGGTGTCGATGACCGTGACGTTGCCGGTGTTTCCGTTGGGGACGAGCACGCGCTTGCCGTCGGGGGTGATCGCCAGTCCGGTCGGCTTGCTCGCGCCACTGGGCTGGGCGATGGTGGCGAGGAGCGTGTTACTGGCCGTGTCGATCACCGACACCGTGTCCGCCCCGAAGTGCGCGACGTAGACCCGACCGCCGTCCGGGGTCACCGCGAGCGCGGACGACTGGCGGCCGACCGGGATCTGGGCGACAACCGCCCGGGTTTCGGTGTCGATCACATCCACCCTGGGAAGGGTTCCGTAGTTGGCCACGTAGGCGTGCCCGCCGTCCGGCGCGAAGGCCACCGCGAAGGGGGTCACGTCGACCTGGATCGTGGCGGCGACGGTGTTGGTCGTGGTGTCGATCATCGAGACGGTATTGCTACCGGCGTTGGGGACGTACACCTCCGAGCCGTCCGGCGACATGGCGATGTTCTGCGGGCGGCTGCCGACCGGGACGGTGGCGACCGCCGACTTGGCCACCGGATCGTAGACGGTGACCGAGGTGGCGCCGGCGTTGGCGATGTAGAGCAACTTCGCCGGGGGTGCCGCGTGCCCGGTCGTGGCCGGGACGACCGCGCCCAGGGTGCCCAGCACCGTGGCTGTCACGGCCGCCGCCGTTCCGCGCCGCAGCCTTCGCCAGCGGCCCGAACGAGTCGCCCCTCTGTCGGGGACCAGTGCCATGTGCTCCGCCTATCCGCGGGTCAGGACCGCCCGGCCCCCCGGCCAGGCGGTGTCAAATTGCGGCATGCTCACGGAATTTGACGGTTCATAGAATGGCGGATCATGACCGTTTCCGTCTATTCACAAGCGGAACAGTGCATTCCGTGATAGTTGCGCCGACCCTCTCCCAAGGCGTGCCGACGGGGGAGCGCCGAGCCCCGGGTCGATGTGTGCACACGGGAGGCGGCGGCGCCCGCCGGGGCCACGGGTGGGTTCCGTGATCCCGGCGGGCGCGCTGGTTGGGGAGATGGGTTGGCCGGGTCCGCCAGTGGTTGCGGCGGGGAGTGGGGCGGTGCCGGATCGTCCGTAACCCTCGTCTGACCGTCCGTACCAGGTGGTCGGGGTCGGCGAATGGGACGTCGGTCAGGGCTGCTTCGCTGCGGCGAACTCGGCATTGCCGAGCAGGCCCTGGGTCTTGAGGGCCGCGAGGCGTTCGAGCTGGTCCATGAGCTCAGCTGTCAATCCCGGGTCGGCTGCGGGTGCGGCGGGGCCGACTGCTCGGCGGCCGGGGCGTGCGCTGTGGCGCAGTGCCGCCTACCGGGGGCCTGGCCGTCGGCCGCGGTGCCGCCCGGGGGTGAGCGCGTCGCGCAGGGCGTGCAGGTCGGCGAAGGTGACCTGTTCGGCGAAACGGGCCAGCAGACGGCGCAGGCCCCGCTCGTCCCGGTCGCGGACCGCCTCGGCAAGGGCGGCCACCAGTGACGTGCGCCCGTGCGGGTCGGGTGCGGGCCCCCGACCCGCGGTCTGTGGCTCTTCCACCGGTCACCCTCTCGTCCGTGCTGCCGCTCGTGGTCCCGACCAGGCTGCTGCGGGCCTCACCTCACGTCCTGCCGGGCGCAGACTACCTCCCTCTCGGACACCGAAAAATCTGTGCTGACTGGAGTAGACATTGCCCCGCCGTGTGGTTAGTGTTTCTCTCGTAGGCGCAGTGAAGAGGTGACCGCCAGACATGCGAACTGGCGGGTAGAGTTGAAGAAGTCTGCAGGTCGGCACGGCTGTGGGGTCCTGAAGCCAGGGTTGGTGCAGTAGGCGACAGGACTGGCGGCCGGGCCACGTGGCCCGTCAGGGCCGTGGCAGTACAGGCAAGTGGCAGTTCAGCGGTACCGAGAAGATTCGTAGTACCCGCAGTTGGCAGTAACCAGTCCATGAAGAGGATGAACGGAGGGACAGAGCGCCATCAGGATCGCCCGGCCCGTGAGGTCTTCACCCGGGCGGACACCGCAGACCCCCTTTTGAGTACGAGGACGGTGGTTTCCGGTCACGCATACGCGATCCCTGCATCGCCCCAGTCCTGGGGAGTTGCGGAACAAGGAACCCGGCCCTGGCCGGTAGATGGTGTTGTTTCCCCTTCGGGGCCCCGGAGCCGCTATGGCGCCGGGGCCCCTCGACGCGTTCCCCAGGAACCAAGAGAGGTGCAGTGACTACGACGACCGACAGGCCCCACACCCCCGACACCGTCAGCTCCTTCGACGACGACGACTACCCCGCCTACACCATGGGCCGCGCCGCCGAGATGACCGGCACCACCCCCGGCTTCCTGCGCTCCCTCGGCGAGCAGGGCCTCATCACACCATTGCGCTCGGCGGGCGGACACCGCCGCTACTCCCGCTACCAGCTACGGATCGCCATGCGCGCCCGCGACCTCGTCGACCAGGGCACCGCCATCGACGCCGCCTGCCGCATCATCATCCTCGAAGACCAACTCGAAGAAGCCCTGCGCATCAACGAACAACTGCGCCACTCCCAGGCCGGCCAGAAACCCCCCGCCGACACCTGACCCCACGACCCTCCCGCCTCATGAGACAGGCCTGCGGTGAGCGCCAGACGCTCACCGCACGCGGCCTGCCGAGCGCAGGAGAGCAGGGACCGTGAGGAGTCCCGAGTGGCCGTCCGGGCCGAGTTCGACCCGCCCGTCCTGCTCTCACCGGCCGGGGTCAGGCGACAGCGTGCCGGACGCGGTGGTCAGGAGTCGGAGTAGCTGAGGTCTCCGACCGTCCAACTGCTGACGTCATCAATGGCGATGCGGTACATGCCGCCGGTGTGAGGCAATCCGAAGTCTCCCTGCAGGATCTTCGCCCGGTGGAAATGCAGGTGAGTGGGCGGCGTTGTCGGGCCTTCGGGGGGCGACGCGAAGAGAGCGGCGAACGGCTTCAGGTGCTCCGAAGCCTGGAGTACCTCCGCCACCCGTTCCCACCACAGCGTCACCGGCGCAAGCCTGCCGGTGATCACCGCCCCGGGGACTACCACGGTCAGGGACATCTGATTGCTGTTCTCGGACTCGACCATCGCGGCGATGTCGACGAGCAGCCCGTCAGGGTTCGACATGGACCCAAGAATATGACACGGCCACCGGGCCCCTCGCGGCGGAGCAAACCGAGGGCAGGCCGGCAGGCCGGATTGCACCAGTCGCCGTGGCCCCTGCGGTCCGCGACTCTCCTACTGGGACTCGCCGCCTTCACCCCCGTCACACCGGCGGCGGCCGGCAGGTGCATCCGCTGACCGGAGGGCGCCCGCTACCCGGGGCGTCCTGCCGGGCCGGTGCAGGGCTGTGACCACCCCGCACCGGCCCTCAGTCAGCCGGTGATGTCGCCACGCACCGCGCCACCGGGCGGTGTGCGGAGTCCGGCTGCCGTGGTTCACGGCAGCCGTGGGTCCACCTGCGAATGGTGCGGTGCCGGGGGCAGAGTGGCCCTGGCGCTGTGCGGGGTCAGAGTTTGAACATCTCGGCGTACGGCTGGGTGAGGCGTTCCTGCCGTGATCCGAAGTCGACGAGTACGGCGATGTCGCCTTCGACGCCGATGACCCGGCCGAGGCCGTAGCGGTCGTGGGTGACTCGGTCGCCCACGGCGAACCGCTTGAGCGGTGCCTGGACCCGGGCTTTGAAGGGGCTGGTGGGCAGGTGCCGGCGGACTGCTGCTGATTTCGTCATTCCTTGCAGTATGCGCCGAAAACCGTTGGAGCGCGCCCGACCGGCGGACTCAAATTCGGGCGGGTAGGAATTCGAAGGGTGTCGTTCGCCGTCCGCGCCGGTGCCGGATGCGGTTGACACGTGGGCTGGCCGGCGGCCGGGGCCGCCGTGGGGGAGCCCGTTCGACAGCTACTCCGGTCCCGTTCTCGCCGTGTCTGCCATCGGAGCTGCCGAGCGGGCATGGCCTACGGCTGCGCCTTCAACGTGCCTGACAGTGCGGCGCGTTGACGCCATCAGTGGCTCCGAAGGCGGTGGATCCGAGGGGAGGCGCCCGCGAAGTCGGGGGGAAATGATCCACCGCGGAAGGCCGCGGCCTGCTAGAGTCGCTCTTAGTTGCAGTAGTGGTTCCCATGAACTTTGTGTGCGCCTGCTGGTGTTTCGCAGGCGTGTTTTTGTTTCCCGGCTCTTCCCCGGGTGGGTCATCATCGCGGCACTCGAAGCCCGCACAGTGCGGGCTTTGGACAGCCCCTTGAAGGAGATTTCTTTATGGCTAATGGCACTGTGAAGTGGTTCAACGCGGAAAAGGGCTTCGGCTTCATCGAGCAGGAGGGTGGCGGCCCCGACGTCTTCGCCCACTACTCGAACATCAACGCCAACGGCTTCCGTGAGCTGCTCGAGGGCCAGAAGGTCGAGTTCGACGTCACGCAGGGCCAGAAGGGCCCGCAGGCCGAGAACATTCGCCCGCTGTAGTTTTTCTGCCACGGCACCCCGCCTGGCAGCGAGGGGCCCGCACCGCGTACACGCTCGGTGCGGGCCCCTCGGCCTTGCGTCACGACGCATATCTCCGGCCGTTCAGGCCCCTGGCTCCGCCACCGGCGGCCATCCCCACGCGAGACGCCCAGCGCCGCGTCCGGATCGGCGCCCTGCCGTGAGACTTCACGGTTCGAGGTTCGTGCTCCCGCCCCTTCGCGGTGAGCGCCGACCGCAGGTGACGTGCCGCACGGTTCTACCGTCCACGCCCCGCCCGTCACACTTCTGGCCCGTTCCTTGCGAGCTCCGCCCGGCGCCCCCGCGCTGCGGAGCCTTCCTCGTGACGTGCCGCCCCGAGGAAGGTTTCCCGCATGAACCGCTCCAGTCGCTCCTCCTACCAGAGCTCCAGCTCCCGTTCCGCCGCAGGCTCCCGCTCCGGCGCCTACGGGTCCCGCTCCGGCGGCAGCTCCTTCTACGGCGACCGGCCTGCCGGTGGCCGGAGCTCCGCCGGTCGCAGTGCCCGGCAGGGCTCCTCCGCACAGGGCGAGTTCGCGATGCCGGTGAGCACCACCCCGGCGCTGCCGGCCGTCGAGTCCTTCGACGCGCTGGACATGCCGAAGGCGCTGCTCGCCACCCTGACCCGCCAGGGCGTCACCTCTCCGTTCCCGATCCAGGCCGCCACCTTGCCGAACTCGCTGGCCGGCCGTGACGTGCTGGGCCGCGGGCGCACGGGCTCCGGCAAGACCATCGCGTTCGGCCTCGCCGTGCTGGCCCGCACCGCCGGACAGAAGGCCGAGCCGCGCCGTCCGCTGGCGCTGGTGCTGGTTCCCACCCGCGAGCTCGCGCAGCAGGTAACCGAGGCCCTCACCCCCTACGCCCGCGCCGTACAGCTGCGGATGGCGACCGTGGTCGGCGGGACGTCGATGAGCCGCCAGGCATGGCTGCTGAACCGCGGGGCGGAGGTCGTGGTGGCCACCCCCGGCCGGCTGAAAGACCTGATCCAGCGCGGTGACTGCCAGCTGGACCGGGTCGGCATCACGGTCCTCGACGAGGCCGACCAGATGGCCGACATGGGCTTCCTGCCGCAGGTCACCGAGCTGCTCGAGCAGGTCGCCGAAGGCGGCCAGACCATGCTGTTCTCCGCCACCCTGGACCGCAACGTCGACCGCCTGGTGCGGCGGTTCCTCAAGGACCCGGTCACCCACTCGGTGGACCCGTCCGCCGGGGCGGTCAGCACCATGGAACACCACGTGCTGCACGTGCAGAACTACGACAAGGCCGCCACGATCGCGCACATCGCTTCCCGCGACGGCAGGGTGATCATGTTCATCGACACCAAGCACGGCGCGGACCGCTTGGTGGAGGAGCTGCTGGCGAACGGGGTGAAGGCCGCGGCCCTGCACGGCGGCAAGTCCCAGCCGCAGCGCACCCGCACCCTGGAGCAGTTCCGCACCGGCCAGGTGACCGCGTTGATCGCGACCAACGTCGCCGCCCGGGGCATCCACGTCGACGGCCTCGACCTGGTCGTCAACCTCGACCCGCCGGGCGACCACAAGGACTACCTCCACCGGGGCGGCCGCACCGCCCGGGCCGGCGAGTCCGGAACCGTCGTCACCCTGGTGCTGCCCAACCAGCGCCGCGCGATGACCCGCATGATGACAACGGCCGCCATCACCCCCGTCACCACCCGCGTCAGCGCCGGCGACGACGACCTGGCCCGTATCACCGGCGCCCGCGTGCCCACCGGCATCCCCACCGTGGTACCCGACCCCGTCATCGAACGCCCCCGCCGCAGCGCGTCCACGAGCCGCGGCCGCCGCGGCCGCCCCGCCCACGCGGGAGTCGACACCCGCGCAACCGCCACGAGCCGGGACGACAAGGGCTCCTCCGGCCGCCGCCGGGCACCGCGGCGCGTCGCCCTCGCCGCTTAGCACGTATGTGGGGCCGGGACTGATCCGCAGTCCCGGCCCCACCACTCACCAAGCGGCAAGCGGCCTCGGCCCGCTCCGGCGCACTCGCCGGCCGTCCCACCATCAGCGTTCTGCCTACCGCCGGTCCCGGCGGTGGATACGCGAAGGAGTCTGCCCATGACCATCATCCTCGAACGTACCGAGACCGCCGCCACGGTCGGCGACCTCATGAAATGCCCTGAGCTGCAGGTCAGCGACGACGTCATGGTCGACATGGCGATGGACATCCTGCAGAGTTCCGGCGCCGACCACCTCCTGGTCCGCGACGACGACGGCCGCTGTGCGGGGCTGCTGACACGCCTGCACCTCGCGCCGTTCCAGGCCCGCTCCTGGTACACCGAGCGGACCCCGGTGCGCGACATCGTCCTCGACCGCGCCCCGTATGCCACCGCTGACATGCCCGCAGACGCGGCGGCCGCCGCCATGCGCGCCCGGCACCTGGACGCGTGGCCGGTGGTGGACCATGACGGCCACGCCATCGGCCTGCTCAGCTTCTAGGACCGTCCCGTCGGTGCCGACGCGGACCATCGCCCGCTCCGCTCGCAGCACCCCTCACAGGTGCTTTCGGCTCCATGTCCCGCCGGGGAGGCCCTCCGGGCGGTGGATGCGCAGGTTGGTGCGGCCTTACACGACCCTGGAATCCCGCTGCCCGGAACCGGCTTCCGCAAGGGTGGAACTCACACGCAGCACCCGGTCGACGCCGAGCGGTGCAGCGGGGCCCTGACCGGTGGGGCGGGTACCGGGCGGCCGGGGCGGTGGAGAACGGTCGGCCGGTGCACCGGAGCGGGGGATTCGTCTCGGGGGCGGTCGGCGGTGCGCGGCTGTCGCCCGCCGCGGGGCCGGTCTCGTTGCCCTGGTGGGCGGGTCAGGTGTCGGCGGGGGGTTCCTGGCCGGCCTGGGAGTGGCGCAGTTGTTCGTTGATGCGCAGGGCTTCTTCGAGTTGGTCTTCGAGGATGATGATGCGGCAGGCGGCGTCGATGGCGGTGCCCTGGTCGACGAGGTCGCGGGCGCGCATGGCGATCCGTAGCTGGTAGCGGGAGTAGCGGCGGTGTCCGCCCGCCGAGCGCAATGGTGTGATGAGGCCCTGATCGCCGAGGGAGCGCAGGAAGCCGGGGGTGGTGCCGGTCATCTCGGCGGCGCGGCCCATGGTGTAGGCGGGGTAGTCGTCGTCGTCGAGGGAGTCGGGGGTGTGCGGTCGGATGGTTGCCGTGGTCACTGCACCTCTTCTTGATTGTGTCGGTTTGATTGCGTCGGTGGACGCGCTGAGGGGCCCCGGGGCCGTTGCGGCTCCCGGGGCCCCGAAGGGTTTTACACCATCTGCCGGCTCTGTGGCCGGCTTCCTTGTGTCCGCCTCGCCCCGGGGGAGGGGGCGTGCGGGGATCGCGTATGCGTGACCGGAAACCACCGTCCTTGCCTTGGGGTCTGCGGAATCCGCCCGGGTGATGCTTCACGGGCCGGGCGATCCTGATGGCGCTCTGTCCCCTCCGTCCATCCTCTGTACTGACCGATTACTGCGAACTGCGTGGTAGCAACGACTACCCGGTACTGCTGTGGCGGTCCTTGAGGTCCGCCGGTTCCGGCAGCCAGCCCCGTTGCCCGTCCTGCTCAACCGCTCGGCCTGGAACCCCACTGCCGGACTCCCAGCACGCGCGCCGGCAGCCTGGCGCCTTCACTGGGATACCGCGTACTGCGACTGCCGGTACCACTCGGTGGCGGCCCCTGATGCCTGCGGGCCACCTGGCCCGGCCACCGGCCCTGTCGCCTACTGCACCATCCCTGGCTTCAGGACCCTGCAACCGTGCCGACCTGCGAACTTCTGTCCTGCTGCCCGCCAGTTCGTGTCTGGCGGGTATCGCTTGACCTTGTCTACGAGAGAAACACTAACCACGGTGCGCGGCAATGTCTACTCCAGCGAGCACAGATTTTTCTGTGTCGGTCGGGGAGGTATTCTGCGCCCCGCACGGGGCCTGGCTGGAGCTCTCCGTGGCCCCTGACGGCGCCGGCGAAACGCTCTGCCGCCGGCGCGCCGTGGCTCCGTTCCACGCGATCGTCTTCGGCGCGATGGCCCGCAACATCACCCGACGGGCGGTCGCGGCCGGTTGGGGCGGCCTGCTCGCCGGGCACCGGATGTGGTCGGCGTTGAAGCTGCCGGGTTGCTGCCGACGCTCGATCTCCTCCGGCCACGACGCCGACGCAGCCGCCTCGCGGTCAGCCATGAGGCCGTGGCCGTGGCTGTGGTCGTGGTCGCGCCGGCGTAGGCCAGGTGGAAGCTGTGGGCATGGTTCAACGGCTACGACCCGGTGGGACTCCCGGTTCGAACAGCGGCCGTGCGGCACCGTGCCCACGACACGCTTGGGTCTGAGGTCCTCGGCCGCCGCCCTGGGTGAGACGCCTCCTGCTTGGCGTGTTCGCGTCCAAAAGGTGGCAGGTCAAATATTCTGCCCGAATTTCTCCGGCGCCCGCAGTGTTGGGGAGACTTTGCGCGGGCCGGAGCAGGTCGCAGGCAACGTCACGGTCAGAGTCGGATGGGGAGGTGGCGGGGGCCGCGGAGCATGGCGGCGTGCCGGTAGGGGGGCGGGTCCTGGAGCAGGGTTGCGCTGGTGAGGCGGGGGATCAGTGCGCCGAGCGCGGCCTGGGCTTCGATACGGGCGAGTGGTGCGCCGTAGCACAGGTGGACGCCGCCGCCGAAGCCGAGGTGCTGGTTGTCCGGGCGGGTGGGGTCGAACCGGTCGGGATCGTGGAACTGCTGGGGGTCGCGGTTGCCGGAGGCCAGCGCGAGCACGACGGAGGTGCCCTTGGGGAGGGTGGTGCCGGCGATGTCCACGTCGGCGAGGGGGATGCGTTGCCGCATGTGCACCGGGGGCTCGTAGCGCAGCAGCTCCTCCACCGCGGCCGGTAGCAGTTCGGGTTCGCGGCGCAGCCGGTCCAGTTGGTCGGGGTGGCGCAGCAGGGTGAGGACTCCGTTGGTGATGAGGTTGACGGTGGTTTCGTGTCCGGCGATGAGGAGCAGGACGGCGGTTTGCGCGAGTTCCTCGCGGGTGAGCCGCATGGCCGGGTCGGGTTCGTTGATGTAGGTGGAGAGCATGTCGCCGGTGGGATCGTTGCGGCGTTGTTCGGCGAGGTTCACCAGGTACTGGCCCAGCTCGATCAGCGCCTGCTCACCGGCCCGGTCCCGCTCGGCGGAGGACTCCTCGTCGGGTCTGAGGTCGGCGGAGGCGACGATCGCGTCGGACCATTGCCGGAACTGTGGTTCGTCTTCCTGGGGGACGCCGAGCAGTCGGCAGATGACGGTGACGGGCAGCGGGTAGGCGAAGTCGTCGACGATGTCGATCGCGGTGTGGTCCTGGAGGTTCCGGAGCAGCTCTTCGGTGATTTCGGTGATCTGGCCGCGCATGGCGTCGATGCGGCCGGCGCTGTGCGGCGGGCCGAACGGCCGCATGGCCAGGCTGCGCAGTCTGTGGTGCTCGGGGTCGTCGAGTCGTAGGAACGGGGGCTTCGGCGCCCCCTCGGGCGGGGTGGCGAGGCTGCGGGGATCGGCGCTGATGCGTGGGTCGTGGAGGAGCGCGGTGATCTCGTGGTAGGTGCCGACCAGGTAGCTGCCGTCCGCCTGCCGCACGACGGGACCGGCTTCGCGCAGTTCCGTGTAGAGCGGGTAGGGGTCGGGGCGGTTGGCGTAGTCGGTGATCCGTTCCAGGAGGGTGTCGGCGGCGGCCATGGGGTGGGGCTCCTCGTGCTTGGGCGGGGTGTGGGTCAGCTGGGCTGGACCACGGTCAGTCGGCGGGCGGGCAGGTGGCCGGTGAGCGCGACGGTTGGGCCGTGGGAGAGCCCCTTCGGATCCGGCACGTCGGAGGGGAGCGGGATCTCGGCCGCGAGCGGGCGGTCGGACGCGCCGGGCGCGGGTGGGAAGGGGGCGGCGGTCTCGATCAGGTGCGTGTAGTAGTCGAGTGACTTGGCCATGTCGACGGTGACCGCGGCGGTGACCCGGCCCTGGTAGCCGTAGACCATCGCCAGGCGACGCTCCTCCAGCGTGCCCTGGGCGATGACCACGTGGTCGGAGAAGGTGGGCACGCCCACGGACTTGATGTTGAGCCCGAACTGGCTCGACCAGAACGTAGGGAGGGCAAGGTGCGGGCGGCGCAGAGGGCCGGGATTGACCATGTTGTGGGCGGCGACTTCGGCCTGCGCGACCGCGTTGCCCCAGTGTTCCAGGGAGAGCATCTGGTAGCCGAACAGTGGGTGGGGGAAGCGGGAGACGTCACCGGCCACGAAGACGTCGTCGGTGACGATGCCGTACATGTCGAAGGCCCGGCACCCGGCGTCGCAGGCGATCCCGCGCGGGCCCGCCGCCAGTCCGGAGTCCGCCAGCCATTCGACGTTGCGGACCGCCCCCAGGGCCGCCACGCACACGTCCGCCTCCACGCGGCTGCCGTCGGACAGGTCCGCACCGGTGAACCGGCCGTTCCCGTCGCCCCGCAGGGCGGTGACGGTCACCCCGCAGCGCAGGTCCACCCCGTGGTTGCGCTGCATGGCGGCCGCGAGCTTGGACAAGGTGCCGCCGAGCGCGCCCACCAGGGGGGCGGGGCCACGTTCGGTGACCGTGACGTCGAGACCACGTTCCCGGCAGGCCGAGGCGATCTCCGAACCGGTGAAGCCCCCGCCGATCACCAGCACCCGCCGCGGGCCCGCGGCCAGCCGCTCGGCCAGCCCGGCGGCGTCCTCGCGGGTACGCAGCGTGAACACTCCGTCCAGGGCGGCCTCCGCCGCGTTGGGCCAGGGCCTGGCCCGGGTGCCGGTGGCGATCAGCAGCCGGTCGAACGGCAGCGAATCGCCGTCGGCCAGCACCACCCGCTTCCCGAGAGGGTCCAGGCCGGTGGCACGGACCCCGAGCCGCCAGTCGGCGTCCGGGTCCCGGCGCATCGGCAGAGCGGTGGAGTCCGCCGCGACCTTGCCGAGCAGGACCTGCTTGGACAGCGGCGGCCGGTCGTAGGGCGGATGGGGCTCGTCCCCGACCACGGTCAGCGAGCCGGTGAAGCCCTCCTCGCGCAGCGCCTCGGCGGCCCGCAACCCGGCCAGCGACGCGCCGACGATGACGATCCGGCCTTTTCGAAGGTCAGCGGCCATCGGGGCTCACCTCCTTGCCGAGGACGATGGCCTGGACCGGGCACGCCGCCGCGGCCTGGCGCACGCGCTCCAGCTGGTCGTCGGGAACGGCCGGGGCGTACAGCAGACCCTCCTCCCCGTGCAGCTGGAACACCTCCGGCGCGAGGAACACGCACTGCGCATAGCCCTGGCAGCGTGTGAGGTCCACAACGATCTGCATCCCATGACTCCCTCCGTCACCCCCTCCGTTCCAGAGTGGGGGATGGACCGGACCTCCGCATGGCTACGAGTCATCCCCGGCGAAGGGCCGGGGAGCGGAGAGCCGTCGACCCGAGTTCGTGAAGCTGTTCCTGGCCGCCCGCAACGCCCGCAACGCCCGTGACCGCACCGGCCGACGCCGCCGGCGCGTTCTGGCCGCCCTCGCCGACGCCGCGAAGAACGGCACCGAGATCGGCGTCCCCGCCATCGCCCGCCGCGCGGGCGGCGACCCGCGCCTTCCTCTGCCGCTACCGCGACCTCCTCGCCCAGATCCACAAGGCGCTGAGCCGGCCACCACCCCCGGCGGCCACGGTCCGGCCGTCAGCCGCGCCTTCCTCAAGGCCGACCTCGCGACCGGCGACGCCCGCGCGGCGTGCCCCGCCGCCCAGGTCCGTCGCTTCGAGCAGCGGCTCAGCGAAGCGCTTGGCGAGACCGTCGGACGCCTGATCGACAAGCTGAAGGCATGGAGAGGCATCGCCACCCGCTGCGACAAGACACCTGACAGCTACCTCGCCGGCCTCCACCTCCGTGCCGCGATGATCTGGATCGACGACCTCCTACGGATGACCGACTGATCACAACATCACACAGTCCCTAGGAGTGATGGCTCCGTCGGGCCCAGGAGGAGTCTGTGTCCTGTTCCTCCTGTGGCGGGTACGGGTACGGGTGGGTGTCCTGGTACGGCGGCGTGGGCCAGTGGGACGAGTGCGGTGTGTGCGTGCGGTGCTGGGGGGTGGGTCGGGTGGTCGTGCGTCCGGGGCGCAGGGGCCACCACAGGCCGCGGCCGAGGAGCGCGGCCAGGGCGGGCACCAGCACGATGGACAGCAGGAACGCGGAGAGCAGGATGCCGAGCCCGGTGGCGAAGCCGATCTGCTGGGTGGAGGGTTGCGGGCTCACCGCGAGGGAGGCGAAGGAGCCGGCCAGGACGACGCCCGCCGTCGCGATGGCCGGGGCGGTGTGCCGGAGGGCGCGGGCGACTGCGGCCCGGGGCGGCCCGGGGCGTTCCATCTCCTCCCGGATCCGGTCGCTGATCAGGATGTTGTAGTCGGTGCCGAGCGCGACCACGAACAGGAACAGGACCAGGGGCAGCGTGAAGTTGACGCCCGGCTTGTCCATCGCGTGCTGGAACAGCAGGGCGGCCGCGCCGAGGGTGGCCGCAAAGCCGAGGCCGACGGAGAGCATCAGGACCACCGGCGCGAGCAGGCTGCGCAGCAGCAGGAGGAGGATCACCCCGATCAGTGCCGCCGCGACCGGGAAGACCAGTCGAAGGTCGCGGTCGACGGCGGTGGAGACGTCGGCGAAGACGGCCGGGGTGCCGCCGACGTGCGCGGTCAGGTCGGCGGGTGTGCTCCGGGCGACGGCTGCGCGGATCGGGCCGGAGACGAGGTCGCGGGCCTGCCGGGACTGCGGGTCCTCGGTGAGGAACAGGTCGATCCGCGCGGCCTGCCGGCTCTCGTTCAGGACCGGCTTGGCCACCTGGCCGACGCCGGCGACCCCGGTGAGCTGCTGGGCCAGGCCGTCGAGTGCGCCGGGGGAGAGCGGGCCGGCGTTCTTGGTCTCGACGTAGACGCTGGTCGGGTCCGCCACGCCGGCGGGCAGGGCGCGGGAGATTTCGAGGGCGGTGCTCTGGGACGCGGTGCGCGGGCCGCCGCCCAGGCCGTAGTCCATCCTGATCCCGGCCAGCCCGCCGCCCAGGGCGCCCAGGAGGGCGATCGAGGCGATGACCATGGCCAGCGGCCGGCGGGCCACCAGGTCGGCGAACCGGCCTGCGGTGCCGTCGCGGGGTTCGGCGTCGAGGGCGCGTGAGGGCCAGAAGAGCTTGCGTCCGCAGGCCGCGAGCACGGCCGGCATCAGGGTGAGGCTGGCCAGCAGCATGACCAGGACCGAGACCGCGACGGCCGGGCCGAGCACCCGGAACTGGCCGAAGCCGGCGACCCCGAGGGTGGCGAAGGCGGCGACGATGGTCAGCGCGGCCGAGGTGACCGCGGTGCCGACCTTCTGACCGACCTCGGCGGCGGTGGAGCGGTGGTGACGATCGGGTCGGGCCCGCAGCTGCTCGCGGAAGCGGAACATCAGGAACAGGAAGTAGTCGATGCCGATGCCCAGGAGCACCACGCCGATGAGGCTCGGTACGGAGGGGTCGAGCTTGATGCCGGTGAGCAGCGCGGTGCCCACGACCGCGCCGCCGGCCACGCCGCTGACGAGGGCCACCGCGACCAGCGGCAGCAGGGCGGCCAGGACGCTGCGGAACACGAGGACGTGGAGCAGCACGATCAGGGCGACGGCGCAGGCGGAGGCGATGGTCGCGAGGGTCTTACCGTCGTCGGCGGAGTCGACCTGCTCGGCGAGTGCGCCGGTGAAGCCGGTTCGCAGGCCCTGGGCGGCGAACTCCGCCCGGGCGTTGTCCCGGAACGCCCGGAAGGTGTTCTCCAGGCCCGGGTCGGCGGGGTTGCCGGTGAGGTTGGCGGAGAGCAGCCGGAAGGTTCCGTCGGGTGCCGTCATGGCCGGACCGACCTCGGGGACCTGCGAGTAGTCCCGCTGGAGGGGCGCCGCGTCCTTGGGCTTGGGCATGGTGACCTTCAAGCGGCCCAGCCGCTTCGCCCCGGCGTCGATCTGCTCGTGGTCCGCGGGGGTCAGCGCCCGGCCGTCGGTCCGCGCGACCAGGACGGTCACCGGGTTGGCGTCGGGCTTCGTCCCGAAGCGGTCGTGGGCGATCTGCATGGCGGCGGCCGAGTCGTAGCTCTTCGGCAGGAAGTCGGCCGTCTGCGTCTGGGTCACCCGGTAGATCAAGGTCTGGCTCAGGATGGTCAGGAGTATTCCCAGGACCGCCCATACGGCGATCACCTTCCACGGATTCCTGGTGGAGAATCCGGTCAGGGCGCGGATCACGTTTTCCTCCGGCTGCGGTGCTGTCGCCGGGGGGTTCCGGCACGTCTCCAGACCATCACGGCGTACCGGGCGTTCTCGTCCGAGCGGGGGAGGAGAACGCCGTCAGGACCTGGGCCCGGTACCCGGCCCTGACCAGGACCAGGGGCCTGGTCGGGGATCGGTCCGGGGTGCCTGCCCGGGGCCGGGAGCCGCTGCGAGAATGGGCCCCGGACGCTTTCCCCCGGGGGCCGCAGGCCGTTGCGGGAACGGCACATGGCTCACGGACGACGGCTCGCGGCGCACGGACGACGACGTACGGCGCACGAACGACGGTCGGTGAACCGGCGCCGACCGGCCACAGACCGGCCACAGAGAGGACCAGCACCAGCATGTCGACGCAGCACCGGCCCCTGCCGCCGTCGCCGAGAGCCGACGGCCTGCCCTGGACGGCCAGTGACGCGCTGCTGGCCGTCGGGGCGGCCGCCCTGGACCTCCTCGGCTACGGGCTCGGCGGTCCGGACGGAAGCCGGCCGATCGCCCTGCCCGCGCTGGTCCTGCTCGTCCTGGCGGCCGTGCCGCTGCTCACCAGGCGCCGCTACCCGCTGACGTCACTGGCGGGTGTGCTGGTCCTCGGCCTGGCACTGAACCTGAGCGGGCCGGTGCCGCACCACTTCAACGGCACGCTGTGCGTCGCGCTGTTCACCGTGGCCAGCTCCTGCGGCATCGCGGTGGCGGTGCCGGCCGCCCTGGTGGCGGCCGCCGTGCCACTGCTGGGCCGGGGGTACCCGCTGCCCCCTCCGGTGGGGGACGTGGCGACCAACGTGTTCTCCGCGGCGCTGCTCATCGTCGCGGCCGAGGTGCTGAAGCGTTGGCAGCACGAGGTGGAGGTCAGGCGCAGGCTGCTGGCCGACCGCGCGGTGGCGCAGGAACGGCGGCGCATCGCACGGGAGTTGCACGACATCGTGGCCCACCACATCACCACCATGCAGCTGATGGCCGGCGGCGCCAGAGCGAACCTCGGGGGTGACACCGAGGTGGTGCGCGACGCCCTGGTCACGCTGGAGGGCTCCGGGCGGATGGCGCTGCGCGAGATGCGCCAACTGCTCGACGTGCTCCGGGCCGGCGACGCGCTGGAGGAGGCAGACGGGGTGCCGTCCGCGCCGCAGCCCGGTGTCGGGGACCTCGGAGGGCTCGTCGAGGAGTCCCGCAGGGCCGGTCTGCCCACGGAGTTCGCCGTCCTGGGGGAGGAGCGTCCGCTGCCGCCGAGCACCGGCCTGGCGGTCTTCCGGATCGTCCAGGAGTCCCTCACCAACACCCGCAAGCACGCCGGCCGGGCCCAGGCGCGGGTCCGGCTGACGTACCACCCGGACCGGGTCACCGTCGAGGTGTCCGACAACGGTGCCGCCGCGCCGGCCGACACCCTGGTGGGAGCCCCGGCGGGGGCGGGCGGTGCGGCCGGGCCGAGGGCGGGCCGCACCGGGTACGGTCTGATCGGCATGCGCGAACGCGTCGCGCTGCAGGGCGGCAGCATGGTGGCCGGCGGCGTCGACGGTGGTGGCTTCCGGGTGGTGGCCAGCCTGCCGGTGGCGCCGGCCGACGGAGAGGAACGGCTCGGATGACGGGAACCCCGGAGCGGATCAGGGTGCTGATCGCGGACGACCAGCCGCTGGTGCGGCGGGGCCTGGCGCTGATCCTGGCACCGGACCCGGCGTTCGAGGTGGTGGCCGAGGCGGACGACGGGCAGCAGGCGGTCGACCTCGCGCACCGGCACCGGCCGCACGTCGTGGTGATGGACATCCGGATGCCGGTTCTCGACGGGGTCCAGGCGACCGAGCGGATCGCGCGGGAGCTGCCCGCATGCCGGGTCCTGGCGCTGAGCACCTTCGACATGGACGAGTACGTGGTGGCTGCCCTGCGCGCCGGCGCCTCCGGGTTCCTGCCCAAGGACGTCTCCCCGGAGGAGCTCTCGGCGGCCGTGCGCACCGTGCACACCGGGGAGGCGGCGGTGGCGCCGCGCCTGCTCACCCGGTTGATCTCCACGTACGTCACCGCGCCCCGCCCGCGGCGGTCGCCATCGCCGGTGCCGGTGTCCGACCTGGGCGAACTGACACCCCGTGAGATCGAGGTGTGGCACCTGCTCGCCACCGGCCTCGACAACGCCGAGATCGCGTCGGCGATGGGCATCAGCGTCTCCACGGTCAAGAACCACATCACCAGCATCTTCGCCAAGCTGAGTGTCCGCGACCGCGCCCAGGCGGTGATCGCGGCTTACGAGTCGGGCCTGGTGGAGGCCCGGAGCGCGAACCCGGCGGGCTGAAGCGGGCCGGGTCGGGCAGCGGTACCTCGCGGACGGCCCCGCGGCTCCCGTCCAGGGAAGCCGCGAGGCCGTCCGTCCGGTGTCCGGCGCCCTGTACGCGCCGAGGGTGGGTCAGCGGCAGAGGGCCGCGTCCAGGGCGTCCGCCATGTGCTGCGCGCCGACCCCGTTCGGGATGGCGGTGACCGTGATGGCGGCGGCGCGACCGTCGTCGGTGACCCCGTTGCGGGAGCGGTATCCCGCGGTGGTCCCGCCGTGGCCCCAGGAGAGGCCGCCACAGGAGAGCGGCTTGCTCTGCAGGCCCAGCCCGTAGCGGACCCCCGGGCCCAGGAGCTCGGCGGGAACGGTGGTGCGCATCTCGGCGAGCTGCGCCGCGGGCAGGAGCCGGCCGCCGAGGAGCGCGGCGTAGAACGAGTTGAGGTCGGTGTTGGTGGAGACGATCGCCCCCGCCGCCCAGGCCGGCGAGGAGTCCATCTCGGTGTAGTCGGTCGGAGGCGCGTCCGGCGAGCTGCGGTAGTAGCCGTGCGGGTGGGCCTCGTGGATGCCCATGTCCCCGGGGGTGGGGAAGTAGGTGTGGCGCAGGCCGATGCGGTCGATGACGCGCTTGGTGATCTCCTCGCCGACGGGCCGCCCGGTGACCTTCTGGACGAGGAGTCCGGCGACGATGTAGTTGGTGTTGCTGTACTCCCAGCTGGTACCCGCGGGGAAGCGGGCCTTCTGGGCGAGGGCGCTGTCGAGGAGGTCGCGGGGCTCGAAGTAGCGGTACTGGATCGTGGGGAAGTCCGGGAGTGCGGGGGTTTCCATGTAGTCGGGCAGGCCGCTGGTGTGCTGGAGCAGCTGACGGACGGTGATGTCGCGCCCGTCGATGCCGTCGCCGCGCAGCAGGCCGGGGAGGTAGGTCTCGACGGGGGAGTCCAGGCCCACCTTTCCTTCGGCGACGAGCTGGAGGACGACGACGGCGGTGAAGGTCTTGGTGTTGCTGCCCGCGCGTATCTGCCCGTCCACGGGGACCTTGGCCCCGGTGGCGAGGTCGCCGACGCCGGCGGTGTAGTTGCGGGTGCGGCCGTCGCGGCCCTTGACGGAGGCCAGCGCGGCGGGCAGGCCGTCGTCCTTCACCAGTGCGTTCAGGCTCGACTGGACGGTGTCCGGCCTGCCGCCCGCGAACGCCGCGGTCGGAGCCAGCGCCGAGGCCGCGACGATGCCGGCGGCCACGGAGGCCACGGCCACCGCCAGCCCGCGCCGGCCACGGCGGAGTCGGTCGGCCCGGTTGTGCTGGACGTGCTCGTTCACGGAGGAACTCCTCTGCTGGAGTGGGGAATTGGCGGGGTGTGCGGGTTCTGCGCGCAGGCGCGCGCAGAACCCGCCGGTCGTACCGGTGCGGACGCTCAGGCCGGATCGGGGAGGATCAGCGGCACAGGGCGGAGTCCACCGTGGCCCCCACGTGCTGCTTGGCCACCTCACCCGGGATCATGGTCACCGCGATGCTGACGGCGCGGCCGTCATCGGTGGCGCCCCCGGCGGTCTCGTAGCCCGGAATGGTCCCGCCGTGGCCCCAGTACACGCCACCGCACGAAAGCGGCAGGCTCATCAGGCCCAGTCCGTAGCGGATGCCCGGACCCACCCCGTCGGCGGGGACGGTGGTGCGCATCTCGGCGAGCTGGGCCGCCGGGAGGAGGCGACCGCCGAGCAGCGCGGCGAAGAACGAGTTGAGATCGCTGTTGGTGGAGACGACGGCGCCCGCCGCCCAGCCCCAGGACGGGTCCAGTTCGGTGAAGTCGCGGAGCGAGCCGTCGGCGTCCTGGTTGTAACCCTTGGGGTGGGCCTCGTGGACGCTCGTGTCCCCCGGGGTGGGGAAGTAGGTGTGGCGCAGGCCGATGCGGTCGACGATGCGCCGGTTGATCTCCTCGCCGAGCGGCCGCCCGGTGACCTTCTGGATGATCAGGCCCGCCAGCAGGTAGTTGGTGTTGTTGTACTCCCAGCGGGTGCCCGGGGCGAAGTGAGCCTTCTGGGCGAGGGCCAGGTCGAGCAGTTCACGCGGTTCGTAGTACCGCTTCGGATCGGCGAGGATCGAGTCCTTGTTCACGTATTCGGGCAGGCCGCTGGTGTGCTGGAGCAGCTGACGGACGGTGATGTCGCGCCCGTCGATGCCGTCGCCGCGCAGCAGACCCGGCAGGTAGGTCTCGACGGGGGAGTCCAGGCCCACCTTTCCTTCGGCGACGAGCTGGAGCACCACGACGGCGGTGAAGGGCTTGGTGTTGCTGCCGATCCGGATCTGCCCGTCCACGGGGACCTTGGCCCGGGTGGCGAGGTCGCCGACGCCGGCGGTGTAGTTGCGGGTGCGGCCGTCGCGGCCCTTGACGGAGGCCAGCGCGGCGGGCATGCCGTCGTCCTTCACCAGCGCGTTCAGGCCCGACTGGACGGTGTCCGGCCTGCCGCCCGCGAACGCCGCGGTCGGTGCCAGCGCCCCGGCCGTCATGACCCCGGCGGCCACGGCGGTCACGACCGCCATCGCCCGGTGCCGGCGGCCCCGGCGGGAGAGCGGGAAGCGGCTGTGCGGTGCGTGCTCGTACACGAAAGGACCCCTCCGATGCATGGCGCCGGTGATTCCCGGCCTTGATCAAGAGGACCATTCGGGGGCAGGGGAGTTCGTCCGCACCCAGGACGAAACCGCACCCGGGACCAGACTCCGGGGGGCGCCCCCGGCCAGGACCGTACTCCTGGTCGGGGGCGCCGATCGGCCCCGGCGGGAGAGGAGTGCTCGCACTCCTCTCCCATGACAGGACATCGGCCGCCCCGCGTCCGCGGGCCCGCACCGGGGCAGTCGGCTACTGGCGGCTACTGGCGGGTGCAGGTCGGGTCGGTGTCCGGCAGGCGTCCGCCGGCCAGGTAGGCGTTGACCGTGTCGTCCACGCAGGCGTTGCCGTAGATCCCGTACAGCTGGTGCTGGTCGGCGCCCTGGAGGGTCAGCAGGCGCGAGCTGGGCAGCATCTCGTGCAGGGCGACGCCGCCGAGGTAGGGGGCGCGGGGATCGCCGGTGGCGGAGAGGATCAGCGCCGGGGCGTCGCGGCGCACCTGGGTGGGCTGCTCGCGCGGGCGGTCCCAGAAGGCGCAGGGGCTGATGTTGTCGAGCAGCGGGCCGAAGAGCGGGTGCTCGGCGCGGCTGCGCTCGATCGCGCGCCAGTAGTGTCCGGGGTCGTGGGAGGCGGGGCCGTCCGCGCACGCGATGGCCTGCATGGCGCTGCCGGCCGGTGACCCCTGCGGGCTGAACAGGAATCGCAGCAGGCCGATGGTGTCCGGT
This sequence comes from Kitasatospora sp. NPDC096204, assembly GCF_044763205.1. NCBI lineage: Bacteria > Bacillati > Actinomycetota > Actinomycetes > Kitasatosporales > Streptomycetaceae > Kitasatospora > Kitasatospora sp. NPDC096204. The sequence continues at coordinate 81,806 of NZ_JBIWFT010000025.1, read as the reverse complement.
GTCGGGGTGACCGGCCGGCCCGCCGCGGCCTCGGCGAGCATCGCCACCTGCTCGGCGAGGGAGGCCCGTTCCGGGGCGGAGTCGCCCTGGAGCCCGGCGAAGAGCAGCATCGGCACCTTGGAGTCGTCGAGTTCGAAGGCGTCGGCGCCGGTGCCGAGGACGAGCGGGTGGTTCGCGGCCGCCTCCACGGTGTGCAGGATCCCGGCGGTCACCTCCTCGCGGGTGCGGCCGAGCCCGTACGTGCCGTGGCGGGCCGCCGCCCAGTCCGCCCAGTCGGCGAACGCGTGCTCGAGCCCGGGCAGTTGGCTCGGGAGCAGTGCGGGTCCGGCGTTGCGCGGGTCCAGCGCGCTGTCCAGGACCATCCGGTCGACGCGGCCGGGGAACATCTGGGTGTACACCGTGCCGAGGTACGTGCCGTAGGACAGGCCGAGGTAGGAGATCCTCCGCTCGCCGAGCGCGCCCCGGACCACGTCCAGGTCCCGGGCCGTGTCGCGGGTGCTCGCGTACGGCAGCAGATCGCCGGCCGCCGAGCGGCACTTGGCCGCGAGGTCCCGCTGGAGGGTGACCTGGCGCTCGAAGCCCGCCCGGCCGGTCCCGGAGGACTGGACGCTGAAGCCGACCGGCCAGCCGCAGTCGATCTGCGCGCTGCGGCCGACGAAGCGCGGGTCCAGCCCGACGATGTCGAAGCGGTCGGCGGTCTCCTTGAGGGCGGCGTGCACCCGGGGCGGTGCGCCGAGCGTCGGGCCGCCGGGGCCGCCGTCGTTGAGCAGCAGCGCGCCGATCCGGTGGCGGGTGTCGGTGGCCTTGATCCGGGAGAGCGCCAGCGTGACGGTGCGTCCGCCGGGGTTCGCGTAGTCGAGCGGCACGGTGACGTCCGTGCAGCGGGCGCCGGCCTGTTCGAGTGCGGCACCGTCCTGGTCGTCCGGGCCCAGGACGCAGCCGTGCCAGTCGAGGTGCTGCCCGTAGTAGCGGTCGAGCCCCCGGGCGAGGCCTTCCGTGGCTGCCGCGGGCGGGGTCGCGGCGGCGGTCGCGGTCAGGCAGGCCGTGAGGGCGAGGCCGGCCGCGACGGTGCCCCGGAGGATCCGGGGCCGTCGGGCGGCGGGAGCGGAGCGGCTGCGCTGGGGGTCGGGCATGTGGCCTCCTCGGCGATGGGGGGCCCTTCTCCGCAGGACCAGCGGAGGAGAGCCCCTGTGATCAGCCTTTCCTTCTCCGTCCCCGGGCCGGAGTCGTCGTGGTGGAGCACCTGGGACGAAGCGAAGCACCTGGACCGCGGGGCCGTCACCGAGACGGCCCCGCGGTACGGGTACTTCAGCGTAAACGCCGAACTGGCGGTGGAGGGTGCGGAGTTCGTATTGCGTCGTAGTTCCGTCCCCGTGGCCGACCTCGCGCTCTCCCCGGCGGCGCGGACGGGCGGGACGCCGTGGCCCACCGCCCCTCCGGGGGGCGGGGCGGTGGGCGGCGATCGGTGGGGTGGGGTGTCAGGACGGGACGGAGATCAGTGCGGTGACGAGTTCCCGGCGGCCGGAGATGGAGAGTTTGCGGTACACGCTGGAGAGGTGGAACTCGACGGTTCGGACGGTCAGGCAGGTCATCTGGGCGATGTGCCGGTTGCTGTGTCCGGCGCGGGCCAGGTAGGCGATCTTCTCCTCCTGGCGGGTGAGCTTCGAGGTGTTGGCGGGGGCCTGGAGGCGTTCCAGGGCGAAGCGGATGCGTTTCTGCCAGAAGGCGTTGCGGCACTCGTACGCGACCATGGCCGCCTCGACGAGCCGCCTGCGGCCCGCTGACACGTCCTGGCGCCGGATCTGCATCATGCCGAGGTCGTAGAGGGCCTGCATGAACTCGGTGCGCGCGTGGCCCTGGGCGAGCAGTGCCACGGCCTCCTCGAGCGCGGCGACGGAGGTGTCGTCCCGGCGTGCCACGCCCACGGCGTGCAGGGCGATGCCGATGCCGCGCGGCGATCCCCACTTCCTCGCCGCGATGAGCTCCTCCTCGGCGAGGGCGAGTGCCAGGTCGTACCGGCGGATGCCCAGCGCCCCGAACACGGCCCTCGAACGCCAGGGGATCACCGCGGGGTTGACGACGAAGCAGGTGTCGAGGACCCAGCCGCAGGCCATGTAGTCGTCGATGGCGTGCCGGAACTGCCCGCCGGCCAGGTGGAGAGCCCCGCGGGCGGCCAGGACGTGGGCGCGGTCCGGCAGGTCGGGGTCGAGCGGGCCGGCCAGCTTGCTGTCGAGCAGTACCTGGTGCGCCCGGTCGAGTTCGCCGAGGTGGACCAGCGCCTCGATCAGCCAGGCGATCGCGAGGCAGGCCGACTGCGTCGACGTGCCGTGATCGAGCATGGTCTGGAGCATGTCCGCGGCCTGGCAGGCCTTCCCCGCGAGCAGGCTGCTCCGTGCCCGCAGCAGCGTGAGCAGTTCGCGGCGCGGGGCCGAGCCCGTCCACGCGGGATCGTCCCGGAGCCGCCTGCACTGCGCGTCGGCGGATTCGAGGTCTCCGGCGTAGAGCAGGGCCAGGATCGCGAGCCAGGTGCGGTGCGGGTTCCGGTGCGGTTCCGCCGTGTCGAGCAGCCATTTGGCCTGCTCGTTGACCATCACGCGGTCGACTCCGCGATTCGCGAACTCGATGGTGCTCAGGGCGAGACTCAACTCGTCGGGCGGCAGGAGTGCGCGGTTCTCGGTGAGGGGGATTCCCGGTACGTAGGTATTCGCCACGTTCCTGGCCGTCGGGAACTCGGGGGCCTCATCGGTTCTGGTGCCGATCTTTGTGGTGAGGCAATTCCTATCGTCTCCGGCCAATTTTCTGCCACCCCCATAGCTGACGAATGGTGCCACTTCACAACATGACGCGGACTGGGGCGCGTCGGGCCGGCCGCCCGCGGCTGACCTCGGGATCTGCGGCATCGCCATTGATGGCCGTCGGTGGAGGTCGGGCTGGGAACTGCTCGGCGGAACGGGGAGGGTCACGACCTGGGCCGTGCCCCCGGTGCCGGCAGGGGATTTGACGGTGGGGTCGGTCGGAAAGTGACGCGAGGCCGTCGCCCCGCCCTTGGGTGAACCCTCTCGCCGAGAGCGGCCCCCGGCTCTGAAAGCTCCGCGCGGTGAATCTCTATTGATACTGGACCGATCGGTCCACGTCCCGCTCTGGGGATGATGTCACGATACGAAGCTTCTGTCAAAAGGTAAACAAGCGGCAAGGCGTCGAACCCCGCGGAATCTGGTGGAGACCCGTAGAGACAGTGCGGCCGGTCCGGGGCCAAGGTCGCCTGACGGGCAGACCCCTAACGCCCAGGACCAGGGAGGAAACGTGGAGCAGTCACAGCGGGTGGTGCTGATCAGCGGTGCGAGCCGCGGGATCGGAGCGGCTACCGCGCGGGAGATGGGAAGGCGCGGCTACCACGTGGTCGTGAACTACCGTCAGAACGCCGACGCCGCAGCGGAGGTGGTGCGTTCGATCGAGGTCGGGGGCGGATCGGCCCAGGCGCTGCAGGCCGATGTCTGCGACCCCGGGCAGGTGTCCGGGATGCTCGACCGCATCCGCGCCGACCGGGGCCGCCTCGACGCCCTGGTCTGCAACGCCAACACGGTGAACCCGCCGTTCGAGCCCCTGCTCACGCTCTCCTGGGACCACTTCATCGGGAAGGTGACCGGGGAGTTGGCGGGAGCGTACTTCCTCACCCAGGCCGTGCTGGGCGCCATGGTGGAGGAGCGCAGGGGTCGGATCGTCTACGTCTCGAGCACCGCGGCGGACTCGATCGGCACCGTCGCGGCCCACTCCACGGCCAAGGCCGCGCTCAACACCTTCAGCCGGCACGTCGCGGGCGTCGCCGCCCAGTACGGGGTCGTCGTCAACACCGTCGCCTTCGGCGCGGTGCGGACCGACGCCACCGCGGGTGTCATGACGGGCGAGCTCCGCGCGTTCATGGAGAGCCGGTCGGCGTCCGGCCGGCTGCTCGAGGCCGACGAGGCGGCCCGCAGCATCGCGATGCTCGCCGACGAGGACTTCAGCGGGTCGGTGGGCCAGGTGCTGCGGGTGGACGGCGGCTTCGAGGTCCTGGACCGTCAACTCAACCCGATGGTGCGGCACTTCGAGTAGACCAGCGGGCGCTCGCGTCGCGCCGGGCGCCCGCATCGCACCGGGCGTCCCGTAGGGCCGGCCGCCGGCGCCCGGCCCTACGGGGGCGCCGTCAGCGGAAGCTGTGCGCCAGCGGGTGCAGCTGCTGGTCGAGGACCTCGAAGCCGCCGTCGACCCGGATCACCTGGCCGGAGGTGAAGGCGAAGCCGTCGTCGGCGACGAGGGCCACGGCGCGCGCGGCGTCCGCCGGCTCCACCGGGCGCGCCGCCACCGAGCGGTCGGTCGTGTACTTCCAGAACTCCTCGCTGAACTCCGCCGTGGCGTCGGTGTGCACGGCGCCGAGGGAGACGGTGTTCACGGTCACCCCGTGCTCGGCGGCGATGCCGGCGATGTGGCGGCTGAAGGTGTTCAGCGCCGCCTTGGCGACGGAGTGGGGCAGGGCCATGCCGATGGTGTCCGAGGCCGTGCTGGAGATGTAGACGATCCGGCCCGACCGCTGTTCGCGCATGACGGCGAGGGTGTGCTGGGTGAGGAAGAAGGAGCCGGCGAGCTCCCCGTTGACCTTCGCGGCGAAGGCGTCCCAGCTCAGCTCGGCGAAGGACGCGAAGGGCGGTGTCACGGTGTTGGCGTTGCAGATCAGCAGGTCGATGCGCCCGTGGTCGGCCCGTACCCGCTCGACGAGGGCGCCGACCTGGTCGGCGTCGCAGACGTCGGCCTGCGCCGCCTCGGCCGTGCCGCCGCGCGACTCGATCTCCGTGACCACCTCGGCCGCCGCCTCGGCGTCGCTCCGGTAGTTCACGATCACGTGGTAGCCGCGGCCGGCCAGCTCCTTGGCCGTCGCGGCGCCGATGTTGCGGCCCGCGCCACTGATCAGGGCTATGCGCTTCGACTGCTTCACGGTGTCTCCCGTCGGGTGTCGCCGGCGTTCCTGCAGTTCGACCCTAGTCGCGCGGGGGAGTTCGAGGATTGCGGGCCGACCACAGGAAAGGCGTGCGGGCCTTGTGACCCGTGTGGTGTGGCTGCGACTGTCGGTCCGGTTCCGGCGTGAGGCGGAACGGGATCCGAGGCGTTCGGGAGGATGCACGATGGCGGACGAGGTTGACCTGGTGGCACGGATCGACGAACTGTCGGCCAGAGTGCGGGAGCTGGAGGCGATCCGTGAGCTCACCAAGCTGCGCAACGCCTTCCACCACTGCCTCAACTCGCAGGACTGGGAGGGCCTCGGCGCCCTGTTCGCGAAGGACGCGCACCTGGCCTACGGGAGCTTCGGCGACGCCCGCGGGCGTGCGGCGATCCAGGAGTACTACAGCGCGCTGCTGCCGAAGATGGTCGAGCTCCAGGGCGCCTCCGAGGTGGCCCTGCGGAACTTCAACCAGGCCCACCAGGTGGAGGTCGAGGGAGACGACCGGGCGTCCGGCGCCTGCTTCTTCGTGGAGCACGTCCGGTTCGACCAGGCGGACCTGGTGCACCAGAGCGTCGGCCGGTTCTCCGACACCTATGTGTTCGAGGACGGGCGATGGCTGTTCGAGCGCGTCGAACTGGAGCACTACTGGGTGGTTCCGCAGAACAAGGAGTGGCGCTGGCCCTGGTGAGGTCGCACGCGCGCGGTGGATTGACACGTGGATCAAACCGCTACTAGCGTGGTTGCAGTTGGATCGGCGAGGCGACCGTCGCGAAGGGGTCATCACGGTGAGCATCAGCAGCAGGAGCGCGGTAGCGATCCACGCACTCACCATGCTGGGACGCTGGGACCACTCGCTGACCTCCGTGGAGATCGCGGAGAGCCTGGCCAGCAATCCGGTCCTGGTGCGGCGGATCCTCGGCAGTCTGCGGGACGCCGGCCTGGTCTGGTCCACCGAGGGGCGCAACGGCGGCTGGTCGCTCGCCAAGCACGCCCGCGAGATCACGCTCTACGACGCGTACACCGCGGTGGAGGCGGGGCCGATCCTTTCGCGGCACCCGCATCCGCCGAGCGCCGAGTGCGAGGTGGGGCGGAACATGCAGAAGCTGCTCGAGGCGGAGTTCCAGGACGCGGAGCGGGCCATGAAGGAACGGCTCGGGCGGACGACGATCGCCCACCTCGTCCGGCAAGTGCTGGCCAGTGAGCGGGAGCTCGCGCAACGCGTCACCAGCTGACCGATGGCGGAGGCAGTGCCTCCGCCGTCCTTTTGCCCTAACTGTAACTACCATGGTGGCGGAAAGTCACCCGAAGGGCCTGGAATGACTTCCACGTCGACAACGACCGAGCGGACCGGCTCGGGGATGGGCTTACTCGCCGTCCTGATGCCGGCGATCCTCGCCACGGTCACGGCCAGCGACATGGTCAACCTGATGCTTCCGACGATCGGGTCCGAGTTCGGCGCCTCCGAGGCGGAACTCGCCTGGGTCGTCACCGGCTTCCTGCTGATGTTCTCCGTCGGGATCCCCCTGTACGGCCGCATCTCGGACCGGGTGAGCCTGCGCCGGCTCTTCGCGTTCGCCCTGCTCACCTACGCCCTCGGCAGCCTGATCTGCGCGCTCTCCCCGAACCTGGCCGTGCTCGTGGCCGGGCGGATCGTGACGGGCATCGGCGCGGCCGCGATCCCCGTGCTCTCGATCATCGCCGTCACGACGCTGCTGCCGCCGGAGCGGCGCAGTGTCGGGATCGGCGTCGTCTCCGCCGGTGCGGGTGTCGGCACCGCCGCCGGACCGGCGCTGGGCGGCGGCATCGGGGACGCGCTCGGCTGGCCCGCGCTGTTCTGGATCATGCTCGGGGTCTCGCTGCTGCTGCTCGTCCCGGCCCTGCGGGTGCTCCCGGACGAGACTCCGCAGGGCTCGGGCCGGCTCGACCTCCCCGGCGGCCTCCTGCTCGGCCTCGGAGCCGGTCTCGTGCTGTTCGGCATGACCCGGGCGCAGGTCTCCGGCTTCACCGACCCGCTGGCCTGGGGCAGCCTCCTGGTCGCCGTCGTGGCGCTGGTGGTCTTCGGGGTGCGCACCGTCCGGGTCGACCATCCGTTCGTCCCGCCGGCGCTGTTCACCAACCGCGTCTACCGGACCGGCATCCTCGTCGCGTTCCTGGCGATGGTCGTCAACCTCGGCGGCCTGGTGTTCGTCCCGCTGCTGCTCGTGGAGGTCAACGAACTCACCCCGGGCAAGGGCGCGTTGGTCATGATTCCGGCCGGCGTCGTGACCGCGCTCCTCTCGCCGTGGATCGGCCGCCTGGCCGGCCGCGTCAACGCGCGGGTCCTGGTGGTCTTCGGGCTCTGCCTCATCGGGCTGTTCTCGCTGTTCCTCTCGTCCTTCACCGGCGGCTCCTCGGTGGTCTTCGCCGGCATCGGGATCCTCGGGCTGAGCATCGGCTTCATGTTCGTGATGACCACCATCATCGGCGCCGCGGCGAGCGAACTGCCGCCCGAGCAGGTCGGTGTCGGCCTCGGGATCCTCCAGGGCGCCCAGTTCCTCGGGGCCGGTACCGGCCCGGCCGTGTTCGGTGTGCTGGTGTCCGCGAGGCAGCAGAGCGGCAGCGACGCCATCAACCCCCTCTTCTCCGGCCACCACGGCTCGGCCTACTCCGACGTCTTCCTGGCCATGGCCGTGGTCGTCGTCCTCACGCTCGTCGTCGCGTCCCGGATGCGCCCCACGGCGGCGGCCGCGGCCGGAGCGAAGGACGAGGCGGGAGCGAAGGCCGAGGCGGCCCCGGTGGCCGCGTCGGCGCAGGAAGTGAACAACGTCCAGTAGGAACGCGACTCGCCCCGTCCGGGGCGCACCAGATCCACCGAGTGTTGGTTGACGAGCTTGCGAGCGACAAGGGGACCGGCATGACCACGCAGCGGACTTTCTCCCAGGACGACAAGGAATACGAGGCGTTGTACGCGGGGCGCGCGTCCTTCGACGGCGTCGCCCCCGGTGAGGTGCTGATCCCCTGGGACATCGGCGAGCCCCAGCGGGCCGTGGTGGACCTGGCGCGCGCGGGAGGCTTCAGCGGCAGGGTGCTCGACGTGGGCTGCGGACTGGGCGAGAACGCCATCCTGCTGGCGGACCAGGGGTACGAGGTGACCGGCGTGGACGGTTCGCCCAGCGCGATCGAGGAGGCGGCGCGGCGGGCCGCGGCCCATGGCGCGCGGGTGCGGTTCCTGACCTCGGACGCCACCGAACTGGACGGTGTCGGAAGCGACTTCGACACCGCGCTGGACAGCGGCCTCTACCACTGCCTGAACGACGAGCAGCGCTCGGCGTACGCCGCCGCGCTCCACCGGGTGTGCCGGCCGGGTGCCACGCTGCACCTGTTCTGCTTCGCGGAGTCCATGCCGTCGGGGACGCCGATCACGGAGGAGGCCCTGGTCAGCGAGGCCAACCTGCACGCGAACCTCGGCCCGCACTGGGAGATCGAGGACATCGCCGAAGCCGTCTTCGCCACCACCTTCACCCGCGAGATCCTGGCCAAGCTGGGCACGGCGGACGCCCCGGACACCGGTGCCAGGCCGGGCCCGGACGCGATCCGGGTGGACGAGCGCGGGCGGGTGCTGACACCGATGTCCCATGTGCGTGCGCGGCGCAGGTGAGGCTCCGTCGTCCCGGGCCGCGCGGGTGGCGCGGCCCGGGGCCCGGGGCCCGCGCACGGCGGACGCGGTGCGCCGCAAGTGCGGTCGTGACGACCGGTGTTCAGCCGGGACGGGACCGAATGGTCTGCTAGCCTCGGCCCATGGCCCGGAAACCTGCTGCCGGTACCCGCGAGCGCATCCTGGACGCCGCTGCCCAGCTCTTCGACCAGCGGGGCGTGCACGCGGTCGGCATGCAGCAGATCATCGACGAGGCCGGCTGCGGGAAGCAGTTGCTCTACCGGGAGTTCTCCGGCAAGGACCAGCTGGTGGTGGCCTACCTCGAGCGGTCGGCCGAGGACTGGGACCGGCTCGTGACCGGTGTGTGCGCCGCGGTGGAGTCACCGGAGGAGCGGCTTGTCGAGTTGGTCCGGGCGGTCCGGTCCATGGCGCCGAACGCCAGGGGCTGTCCGCTGCGCAACACCCAGGCGGAGTTCCCCGACCCGGACCACCCGGCGCACCAGGTCTCCGTGAAGCACTTCCGGCGCGTGCGCGAGCAACTGCGGGACCTCGCGCGCAGAACCGCGGCCGCGAACCCGGAGCGGCTCGGCGACCGGATCATGCTGATCATCGACGGTGTCTACGTGAACGGGTCGACCCTGGGTTCCACCGGCGCCGCGGAGGCGGCCGTCGAGTTCGCCGGTGACGTGGTCCGGGCGGAGACCGGCGCCGCGGTCGGCTGATCTCCTTTCGCCGACCCCTTTTCCCGATTTCTCTCTTTCTCGATTTCTCTCTTTTCGCAATCCGTCCCGGGGTGAAGTCTGCCCGCGGGCGGGAGCTCTTCTGCTGCGCAGAATCTCACGACCCAGTGTTCCGAGGAGGATCACGGTGAAGACCATTGTTGTCACGGGGGGCACTTCCGGTATCGGGCAGGCGCTCGCGAACACCTATCTCGGTCGGGGCGACCAGGTGGTCGTCATCGCTCCGGACCCGGTGAAGGGGAAGAAGTACCTCGACACGGCGCAGAAGCTGGGCGCGGCCGACCGGGCCTTCTTCATCGAGGCCGACCTCAGCCTCGTCAGCGAGAACCGGCGCGTCATCGCGGAGATCGAGGAGCGGTTCGAGGTGGTGGACGTCCTCGTGCTGTGCGCGCGGTTCTTCCGCAGCCACCGGATGGTGACCTCCGAGGGGATCGAGCACAACTTCGCGCTGTACTACCTCAGCCGGTACCTGCTCGGGTACGGCCTGGCCGACCTGATGAACAAGGCCGAGACGCCGGTCGTGATGAACATCGCCGGTCCCGGCGTGGGGGCGCCGGGCGTCCACTGGAACGACCTCGGCTTCGAACGGGGCTACGACGGCTGGTCGGCCATGTTCCAGGGCGGCCGGCTCAACGACCTCCTCGGCGTCTCGTTCGCCGAGGGCGGGAGCGCGCGCCGCGCCCGGTACGTGCTGCTGTTCCCCGGGGGGACGCGCACCGGCTTCGCGGGCGAGTTCGACGCCGCCACCGCGGCGCACATCGACCAGATGAAGCGGGCCGCGCAGCCGGTCGAGTTCACCGTCCCGCCGATCCTGGAGATCATCGACGCCCCGCCGCGGGAGCCGCTGAGCGCCTTCGTGGAGGGCACGCCCCTCAGCCTCCTGCGCCCGGCGTTCGACAAGGCCGCCGCGGCGCGGCTCGACGGCATCACCCGTGAACTCCTGCGCGAGAAGGCGAGCGCCTCGTGACGAACCGCCCGCAGCCGGTGGCCGCTCCGCGCTGAACCGCCCTCGTGCCGTCAGGAAGGAAATGAACGCCATGACCGAACCGGTGTCGATGCCCCACAACCACCGTCAGGCCGAGTGTCCGTTCCGGCCCGGGCCCGCTCTGGTGGAACTGCACCAGGACCCGTCGCTGCACCGGGTCCCGGTGCCGAACTCCCAGCTCGGCGAGGTCGGAGCCGTCCTCATCACCCGGGAGGACGACGCCCGTACGGTGCTGTCCGACGCCCGCCACGAGGTCGGGTTCGCCTTCGACCCGCACTGGACCGGCCCGCGCTCGGTGATGAACCAGCCGGGCGTCCTGCTCAACTACGACGGGGACGAGCACACCCGGTACCGCCGGATGCAGGCCGGTGCCTTCACCATGAAGCGGATCCGGGCGCTCAGCGGCGTGATCGGGCAGATCGTGGAGAAGCACCTCGACGCGGTGGAGGAGGCCGGTCCTGGCGCCGACCTGATCAGGACCTTCGCCGAACCGCTGCCGCTGATCGTGATCTGCGAGCTGCTGGGGGCACCGCTCGAGGACCGGGCGGGCATCCTGGAGCGCAGTTCGATCGCGAGCAGCGTCGACACCACCTTGGAGGTCCAGCAGGAGAACTTTGCGGCCATGATCGACTACATGGCCCAACTGGTCGCCGCACACCGGTGGGATCCGGGCGACAACATCCTCGGGGACCTGGTGCGCAAGCACGGTGCGGAGCTCAGCAACGACGAACTGATCGGCATGGGCCTGGACGTCCTCGTGGCCGGACACGGGACCCTCTCCGGCATGATCGGGCTCAGCGTCCTCGCCCTGTTGTCGCACCCGGAGCAGTTGGCGGTCCTGCGCGACGAGGACGAGCTGTCCGGTGGCGCCGTCGAGGAGCTGCTGCGGTTCCTCGCGGTGGCGCCCCCGCTGGTCAGGAGGGCGAGCACCGACCTGTCGGTCAACGGCCAGGAGGTACGCGCCGGCGAGTACGTCGTCGTCTCCACGCTGATGGCCAACCACGGCGCCGACCTGCCCTCGCCCGCGGACGAGCTCGACCTGCGCCGCAAGCCGGTGCCGCACCTGGCCTTCGGCTACGGCCGGCACCAGTGCGTCGGCCAGCAACTCGCCCGTCTCGAACTCGGCATCGCGCTGCCCGCGCTGTTCCGCCGCTTCCCCGGCCTGCGGCTCGCCGTCCCGTTCGAGAAGATCGAGTACCGCACGGAGTCGCTGGTGTACGGGGTCAAGAGCCTGCCCGTCGAGTGGTGACCGCGTGGCCTTCCGCCCGGGGACGCCCCGGGCGGAAGGCCACACGCCGGTGAGCCGCCCTCCTGGTCGGAGGGCGGCCCACCGCTGTTCGCGGCGGCGCGGTCGGGGGTCAGCCGCGCGGCCGCGGCCCCTGCGCCACACGGATGGCGGCGGCCGGGCAGAGGGCCGCCGCCGCGCGCACCCCGTCATGGGCCGCGGCGGGCGGCCGGGCGTCGAGCAGGACGACGACACCGTCCTCGTCACGCTGGTCGAAGACCTCCGGCACGGTCATCACGCACTGCCCTGAGGCCACGCAGCTGTCCTCCTCGACGGTGATCTCCAGGGAAGCGGTCATGACGAGTTCCTCTCCGTGCGCGGCCCGGGGCCGACGCGGTCGACGCCCGGCAGGCCGGAGCGCGTTCCGGAGACCGCGATGCCGACCCCGGCCGCACCGGCGAGCGCGACGGCCAGGAGCGCCGGCCGGTGGCCGCCGAAGTGGGTGAGCAGGGCGGCGGTCAGCGGCAGCATCAGGACGCCGCCGAGCTGCACGCCCGTCTGGAACAGCGGCACCGCCGCCGCGCGCAGGCCCGGTTCGACGTCCTGGGTGGCCTGCATGTTCAGGGACGCGAAGGACAGGGCCATGGCGGCGCCGACGAGGAGGAGCGTCGGCAGCAGACCGCCGGCGTACGAGGCGGGTTCGGGGCGCAGCAGCAGGAGCAGCTGGCCCGCGAACGCGGCCGCCGCCCCGGCGGCGATCTGCCGCCGGGTACCGAAGCGGGCGACCAGGCGGCCGGCGAACGGCACGGACACCGCGAGCGGCACGCAGGCGGGGAGCAGCGCCAGCGCCACCTGCCAGGGCTGCCACCCGAAGCGGTCGTGCGCCTGGAAGGTGACCAGGAGGAGCAGGGCCGCGTAGGTGCCGTTGAGGGTGGCCGCGCCGAGTGCCGCGCGGACCAGCGAGCCGTTGCGGGCGAGTTCCGCCGTCAGGCGCGGCGGCGTCCGGCGTCCGGTGTCCGGGATCACCCGCAGGCCCCACACCAGGAGCACGAGGGCGAGCGGCGCGGGGAACAGGAACGTCCAGCGCCAGCTCGCCGCGGTGAGCACCCCGGAGAGCAGCAGGCCGAGGGTGAACCCGGCCGCGCCGAACAGGGAGTACACCGACACGGCCCGCCGCTGTGGCGGGCCGTCGGGGACCGTGGTGGTGATCAGGGCCAGCCCGGCGGGCGCGGTGAGCGCGGCGCAGCCGCCCTTGAGGACGCGTGAGGCGATCAGGAGGGCGGTCGAGTCGGCCAGGCCGCCCGCCACCGAGGCCGCGGCGAACACCAGCATCGCCACGAGGTAGCAGCGGCGCAGGCCCCACCGGGCGGTGGCGCGGGGGCCGAGGAGCAGCATCGCGGCGAATCCGGCGGCGAAGCCGCCCATCAGCCACTGCACCGTCCACACCGACAGGCCGCGGTCGGCGCCGATCCAGGGCAGGGCGACGAGGACCACGGAGACCTCGATGGCGTCGAGGACCATGTTGCCCGACAGGATGAACAGGAGCCGCCAGCCGCCCTGGCGGGCCGGCGCGGAGAGGGTCTGCGCGGCGGGCGCCTCAGTCACCTGCGGGCACCTCGCCCGGGCGGGATCCGGCGGCGGCCCCGGCGGCCCCGGCGGCGTCGGCCCCGGCGGCCTCGGCGAGCAGCGCGGGCAGGCGCTCGCTGACCAACTCGATGTTGCGCACGACGAGGTCGTCCGGCATCCCGGCGATGCTCGCCCAGAAGATCAGGTGCTTCACCGGGAGGCCCTTGGTCCGTTCGAGGATGCGGGCCGCGGCGTCCTCGGGCGTGAGGATCTCCAGGGTCGACCAGGAGCCGTCGGCCTTCGGGGCCTCCGGGAAGTCGTCGGCGCCGAGCAGCGGCGGCCTGGGGTGGTCCGTGCCCTCCACCGAGCCCTGCCGGTAGGTGTTCATCTGGTGGGCGAGGTGCGGTGCGACGCGGGGCCAGGCCGCTTCGGGGTCGTCGGCGAGCATCACGGGGAGCAGGTCGGAGACCCGGGCGAGCTCGGGGTCGTGGCCGCCCTCGATCAGGCCCTCGCGGTAGTGCCCGTACGACGCGTGCGAGATGTGCAGGAGGCCGATGCCGAGCCGGCCCGCGATGCGGGCGCCGCGCGGACCGTAGAAGCCGCCCCACAGCGGGACCGGCGACTGGAGCGGTCCCGGGGTGATGCCGCCCTCCTCCCAGAGCCGCCTGACCTCGGCGATGTTGCGTTCGACCTGGGTGAAGCGGCTCTTGAAGTCGGCGTCGAACAGGTCGTACTCGGGCACCCGGTAGCCGGCGCCGAAGCCGATCTCCAGCCGGCCGCCGCTGATCAGGTCGACGACCGCGGCGTCCTCGGCGAGCCGGGCGGGCTTGTGGAGGTTGGGGAGCACGACCGCGGTGCCGATGCGGGCGTTGCGGGTGCGGGCGGCGGCGGCCGCGGCGAACGTCAGGGGCGAGGGCAGGTAGCCGTCCTCGAAGAGGTGGTGCTCGGTGAACCAGAGGCCGTCCGCGCCGCGCCGGTCGGCCTCCTCGCAGAACTCGAGGGAGCGGGCGTAGTGGTCGGCCCAGGGCCGGTGCCACTGGTCGGGGTTGCGCAGGTCGAAGAGAAGTCCGACATCCATGCTCTGGTCTCCGTGTCTTGGGGGGTGCGGTGCTCAACTGGGGCCGTGCCGCCAGGTCCTCGGGCCCCGGAAGCCGGGTGCGCGTTCGAGGCGGCGCCAGCGCGCCGACGGGTGCCCGGAGTCCTGCGGCTCCTCCTGAGCCGCGGCCAGCCGGGCGTACAGGACGGTGACGAGGGCGCCCAGCTCGATCGGGTCCGGGACGCCCCGCTCCACGCGCAGGAACGAGGACCCGTCGGAGCCGGCCGGCGGGCCGTTCACTGCGGGGGGTTGCCGTGCTTGCGCTGCGGCAGGTCGACGTCCTTGCGGCGCAGCATCGCGAACGCGCGGATCAGGACGGAGCGGGTGTCGCCGGGGTGGATGACGTCGTCGACCAGGCCGCGTTCGGCCGCGTAGTAGGGGTGGACGAGTTCCCGCCGGTACTCCTTGATCTTCTGTTCGCGGGTGGCGGCCGGGTCCTGGGCCGCGGCGATCTCGCGGCGGAAGACGACGTCGGCTGCGGCCTCCGCGCCCATCACCGCGATCTCGTTGGTGGGCCAGGCGTAGGACAGGTCGGCGCCGATGGAGCGGGAGTCCATCACGATGTACGCGCCGCCGTAGGCCTTGCGCAGGATCACCGAGACCCGGGGGACGGTCGCGTTGCAGTAGGCGTAGAGGAGCTTCGCGCCGCGCCGGATGATGCCCTCGTGCTCCTGGTCGACGCCGGGCAGGAAGCCCGGCACGTCGACGAGGGTGAGCAGCGGGATGTTGAAGGCGTCGCAGAACTGCACGAACCGCGCGCCCTTCTCGCTGGCCTTGATGTCCAGGACGCCGGCCAGCGAGGACGGCTGGCTCGCGACGACGCCGATCACCTGGCCGTCGAGCCGGGCCAGGGCGCACACGAGGTTGGCGCCCCACTGGGCGTGCACCTCCAGCACCTCGTCGTCGTCGACGATCTCGGTGATCACGTCGCGGATGTCGTACGACCGGTTGCCGTCGGCGGGCACCAGGTCGAGCAGGCGGTCCACGCGACGGTCGGCCGGGTCGCCGTTCGGTGCCGCGGGCGGCAGTTCCCGGTTGTTGGACGGCAGCATCGACAGCAGGAGGCGTACGTCCGCGAGGCAGCTCTCCTCGTCGTCGTGCACGAAGTGCGCGACGCCCGACACGCCGCCGTGCACGTCGGCGCCGCCGAGCCCGTCCTGGGTGACCTGCTCGCCCGTCACCGAACGCACCACGTCCGGGCCCGTGATGAACATCTGCGAGATGCCGCGGACCGCGAACACGAAGTCGGTGAGCGCGGGCGAGTAGGCCGCGCCGCCGGCGCAGGGCCCGAGCATCACGCTGATCTGCGGGATGACCCCGGAGGCGCGGGTGTTGCGCTGGAAGATGCCGCCGTACCCGGCGAGCGCCGAGACGCCCTCCTGGATGCGGGCGCCCGCTCCGTCGTTCAGCGAGACCAGCGGGGCGCCGGCCGCGATGGCCATGTCCATGATCTTCTGGATCTTCTGGGCGTGCGCCTCGCCGAGCGCGCCGCCGAAGATCCGGAAGTCGTGCGCGTACACGAAGACCGTCCGGCCCTCGACGGTGCCCCAGCCCGTGACCACGCCGTCGGTGTGGGGGCGCTTCGCCTCCAGGCCGAAGCCGGTCGCCCGGTGCCGCCGCAGCTGCTCCACCTCGGTGAAGCTGCCCGGGTCGAGCAGCAGGTCGATGCGTTCGTACGCGGTGAGCTTGCCCTTGGCGTGTTGGCGCTCGGTGGCCTTCGGGTCGGCTCCGAGTCGCGCCAGTTCCTTGATTTCCCTGAGTTCGCCGAGCCGGTCGCCGGCGGTGGTCACGGGTGCCTGCGCGGTGGTCATCGTCGCTCCTGGTGGTCCGGTCGGGTCGGCTCCGGTCGGGTCAGCCGAGCAGGGTGCCGCCGCTCGCGTCGACGAAGGACCCGGTGATCCAGCGGGCCTCGTCGGTGGCCAGGAACGTCACGACGTCCGCGACGTCCCCCGCTTCGCCGACCCGCTTGAACGCGGACAGCTGGGCCATCTGCTCCACGGCCTCGGGGATGTCGAAGACCGCGCTGCCGTTGTTGGTGATGCCGGGCGCCACGCTGTTCACGGTGATGCCGCGCGGGGCGAGGTGCCGGGCGAAGTGCAGCGAGAGCTGCTCGACGGCGCCCTTCGTCATGGCGTACGCCACCTGGTCGGGGCTGGCGAAACGGGTGAGCCCCGACGAGATGTTGATGACGCGGCCGCCGTCGGCGAGCAGCGGGAGCGCCCGCTGCACGATGAAGAACGGGGCCTTCGCGTTCACGGCGAAGAGCCGGTCGAACTCCTCGGCGGTGACGTCCTCGGGGGCGAGCCCGGCCGGAGTGGTGGCGCCCGCGTTGTTGACCAGGATGTCGAGCCTGGTCTCCCCGGTCCGCTCCTTCAGGCCCCGCTCCACGCCGAGGAACAGCTCGTGCACGTCGCCGGGGACGCCGAGCGGCGCGCGGACCGGGAAGGCGCGGCCGCCGTCCCGCTCGATCAGCTCCACGGTCTCGTCGGCGGAGGCCCGGTCGGAGGCGTAGTGCACGATGACGAGGGCGCCCTCCCGGGCGAGGCGCTGTGCGATGGCGCGGCCGATGCCCCGGCTGGAACCGGTGACCAGCGCCGTCTTGTCGGTGAGCCTGCCCATCGTGGAACTCCTGTCGGTCGATGCGGTCGGTGCGGTCGGGGCGTGTGGGGCGCCCGCGAGGGGGGAGGTGTGCGGTGCCGTGGGGGTGTGGGGGTGGCCGAGGCCGCTGATCATGCGGGCCAGGTGGCGGCGGACCCGGGCCAGGCCGAGGAGTTCGCCGAACACGTCCCGCAGGTGCTCCACTTCGGGCCCGCCGAGGAGCAGCAGGGACTGCGCCCGGATGTTGTCGAGGGTGTGCGTGCCGACGGGCCTGCGCACGAGGTCGTAGCCGTCGAGCAGGTCGTCGCGGTCCTCCGACCCGACCCGCTCCGCGAGGCGCCCGCCGAGTTCGGCGGCGTCCTGCAGGCCCAGGTTGAGCGCCTGCCCGCCGACGGGCATCTGCACGTGGGCGGCGTCGCCCGCGAGCAGGACCCGGCCCCTGCGGTACCGGGTCGCCTGCCGGCTGGTGTTGTCGAACGCGTTCAGCCACCGGGGCGTGCCGTGGCCGATGTCCTCACCGGTGACCTCCGCCCACGCGGTGACGACCTCGTCGAACGTGGGCGGCCCGGTGCGCTCCTTCGGGTCCGTGCCGAAGACGTGGACCATCACCCGGGTGCTGCCGTCCGGCCAACGGTGCGCCACGGCGAGGCCGTTGGGGTGCCGCTCGAAGCGCCGGGCCGGCACGTCGATGCCCGCCACGTCGGCCCGCAGCATCTCGCGGGTCGCGGCGTGGCCCGCGAACTCGAAGCCGGCGAGCCGCCGTACCGTGCTGTCGCCTCCGTCGCACCCCACCACGAACGCGCCGGTGACGCGGACGCGCTCGCCGTCCTCCCCGACGGCCTCGACCAGGACGTGCCCGTCCCGGTCGGCCAGGGACACCACGCGCAGCCCGCGCCGCAGCCGCGCCCCGAGCTCCACGGCACGCTCCTGGAGGACCGACTCGATGCGGGTCTGCGGGCACTTCCACTGGCCGGCGTACCGGTGGCCGGGGTCGGCGGCGGTCAGGTCGAGCCGCATGCCCCCGAAGTGGCCGGGGCCGCCGTCCGGCAGCTCACCGAGCCGTTCGAGGATGCCGCGCTCCTCGAACAGCGTCATGGTGCGGGCGTGCAGCGTGGACGCCCGCGACTCGGTCATCGGCGCGCCGAGCCGTTCCAGGACGGTGGTGCGCACGCCGTGCGTGCGCAGGTCCCCGGCGAGCAGCAGCCCGACGGGCCCCGCGCCGACGATCACGACATCGGTGTCCGTCGGGGGAGTCGAGGTGGACGGCATGGGTCAGCGCCGCGCTTCCGCGTACCGCTTGGCGTGCTCCAGGGTGGCCCGGCTGTTGGTGCCGAGCGCGTCGCGCAGGAACTTCCTGGCCTGCTCGACGTCCGCGTCCGGGCCCAGGATCCTGGTGATGTTCTCCGCGTTGACGACCACGGTGTGCTGCGAGGAGGCCGTGACGACCCCGTCGTCGCCCTCCTCGAACTGCCAGGTCCCGGTGTGCAGCGTCATGAGCGCGGGCAGCGTGGTCTGCTTGTACGCGATCCGCCGGTGCGGGAAGCACACCCGCACCGACTCGGTGGTGTGGGTGGAGCCGTCCTTGGCGACGGTGTCCATCCGCAGGACCTGTAGGCCGGGGGTGTCCTCGGTGAGCTTGACGGTGCCGACGTGCGGCAGGCGCTCGACCCACCGGTCGGCCTCGTTGACGAAGTCGTACAGGTCCTTCGCGGACCCCTCGACCCGCACCGAGTCCGTGAACGACAGCGTCAACTCCGCGGTCCGCGCGGCCTCTTCGAGCCCGGCCTTGAGCGAGGGCAGCTCGGCGCGGCTGTTGCTGTCGACCGCCTCGTCGATCCAGGCGAGCGACTCGGGGTCGTCGTCGACGGCCCGGTAGGAGTGCAGCAGCCGCAGCCGGGTCTCCTCCGGGCCCAGCGGCTCGATGACCCAGGTGCCGCTCATCTCGGCGATCGGCGGGGACGACACCTCCTGCCGGAAGGTGATGCGCAGTGCCTCCGGGTCGAGGTCGCGGCGTGAGGTCCAGTTCTTGGCCTCGCCGTTGGCGGTGGCCCAGATCCGTATCCGCTCCCGGTCGCCCTCCCGCTCCAGGTACTCGACGTACACGTTCGGCGGGAACAGGCGCGGCCAGTTCTCGACCTCGGCGAGCAGCCGGTAGACCTCCTTCGCCGTCGCCGCGACGGTGATCTCGTGCTCGACCTCACGGGTCGTCATGATGGGTGCTCCTCAGTCGGGTCGGGCGGGATCAGAAGTTGCCGAGGCCGCCGCACACGTTCAGCGCCTGGGCGGTGATGGAACCCGCCAGGTCGGAGGCGAGGTAGCCGACCAGGCCCGCGACCTCCTCGGGCGTCGAGTACCGGCCGAGCGGGATCTTCGACTGGAACTTCTCCAGGATCGCGTCCTCGGTGGTGCCGTACGCGTCCGCGTAACCCTGGCGGACCCGCTGCGCCATGGGGGTCTCCACGTAGCCGGGGCACACCGCGTTCACCGTGACGCCGGTCGGCGCGAGCTCGTTGCCGAGGGCCTTGGTGAAGCCGACCACGCCGTGCTTGGACGCCGAGTAGGGGGCGCCGAGCACCACGCCCTGCTTGCCGGCGGTGGAGGCGATGTTGATGATGCGGCCGCGCTCCTTGGCGCGCATCCCGCCGGCGTTGAGGACCTCGCGGGTCACCAGGAACACGCTGGTGAGGTTGGTCGCGATGACGTCCTCCCACAGCTCGTCGGCCAGGTCGGCGGTCACCCCGCCGCCCGAGCGGCCCGCGTTGTTCACCAGGACGTCGATCGGCCCGAAGCGGGCGACCGCGGCCCGCACCACGTCGGCCACCTGCTCCTTGGAGCGCACGTCGCCGGTGGTGCCGTCCACGTCGAGGCCCTCCTCCCGCAGGGTCCCGACGGTCTCGGCGACGGCCTTCTCGTCGCGGGCGCACAGGAACACCCGGTGCCCCTGCTCGGCGAGCAGCCGGGCCGAGGCCAGGCCGATCCCGCTGGTCGCGCCGGTGACCAGGGCGACCCTGCGTGCGGTGGTGTCGGTCATGTTCGGCTCCCGGTCAGGCGGCGTGGGCGGCGGGCAGGTGGGCGGTGACGAGGTCGATCAGGGCGCGCGGGGTGCGGGCCTCGCCGAAGGCGTCCTCGTCGAGGCTGATCCCGTACTCGCGCTCGATGCGTCCGGCGGTCTCCAGGAGGGCGAGCGACTCGTAGCCGAGGTCGGCGAACTCGGTGTCGAGGATGTCCCCGTCCAGGTCGGCCTCCGCGTCGGCGCCGGCGGCCTCCAGGAGGATCCGCTTGAGCTCGGTGAGGGTGAAATCGGTGGTGGACACGGGGGTTCCTTCCGTCAGAGGTGGGCGGCCCGCACGACCATCGCGGAGTTGAATCCGCCCTGGCCGCGGGCGAGGACGAGGGCGGCGCGCACCGCGTGGGGGCGGGGGGCGCCGGTGACCAGGTCGATGTCGTAGTCCGGGGAGAGGGTGGAGCCGGTGGTCGGCGGGATCACGCCGTCGCGCATCGACAGGAACGCGGCCGCCAGGTCCAGCGGTGCCGCGCCCGAGTACAGGCGGCCCGTCATCGTCTTCGGCGCGGTCACCGGTACGGCGCGCACCCCGAACACCTTGGTGATCGCCTCCGCCTCGGCCCGGTCCAGGTCGGGCACGGCCGCCGCGTCGGCGAACACCACGTCGATGTCGTCCGGCGCCAGGCCGGCGTCGGCCAGGGCGAGTTCCATGGCGCGCTGCAGGGTCGGCGCGCGGTCGCTGCCGGGCCGCGGGTCGACGGTGGAGGCGTGCCCGGCGATCTCCCCGTACACCTGAGGGGCGCCGCGTTCCAGGGCGTGCTCGGCGTTCTCCAGGACGAGCAGGGCGCCGCCCTCGCCCGGCACGTGGCCCGAGGCCCGGTCGTCGAAGGGCAGGTAGGCGCGGTCCGGGTCGTCGCTGGTGGTCAGGCGCCCGCTGGTCAGCTGGGCCACCCAGCCCCACGGGCAGATGGAGGCGTCGACCGCCCCGGAGATCACCATGCGGGTGCCCTTGCGGATCTGCCGGCGGGCCTGCGCCACCGCGTCGAGGCCACCGGCCTGGTCGCTGACCACCACGCTGCTCGGGCCGCGCAGTCCGCCGCGGATGGAGATCTGGCCGCTGTTGACCGCGTAGAACCAGGCGAACGACTGGTAGGCGCTGACGTACTGGCCGCCCTTGCTCCACAGCGCGCGCAGCTCGTTCTGCCCGAACTCGAAGCCGCCGGAGTGGCTCGCCGTGATGACGCCGACGTCGTAGTCGGGCAGCTCGGACGGGACGACGCCCGCGTCCGCGAACGCCCAGTCGGCGCCGACCAGGGCGAGGCGCGTCATCCGGTCCGTCTGGGGGAGCAGCCTGCCGGGAAGGTGTTCCCTGGCGTCGAAGCCGTGGATCTCGCCCGCGAGCCGGGAGTCGTACGGCGTCGGGTCGAACCGGGTGACCCGGCCGATCGCGCCCCGTCCGGCGAGCGTCGCCGCCCAGTAGTCCGCCAGGCCGAGGCCGGTGGGCGCGACGACGCCGAGTCCCGTGACCACCGTGCGCGAGCTCATCGGGCGCCCGCCCGGTCGGGGGCGGCGAGCACGATCGCGCTCTGGAAGCCGCCGAACCCACTGCCGACGGAGAGCACCGCGTCGGTCTTCCACTCCCGGGCCGTCAGCGGTACGTAGTCCAAGTCGCACTCCGGGTCGGGGTTGTGGAGGTTCGCGGTCGGGGGCACGACGTCGTGGGCCATGGCGAGGACCGAGGCGGCCACCTCGATCGAGCCGATCGCGCCGAGCGAGTGCCCCACCATCGACTTGATGGAGCTGACCGGCGTGCGGTAGGCGTGGTCGCCGAGGCTGCGCTTGAACGCGGCCGTCTCGTGCCGGTCGTTCTGCTTGGTGCCGGAGCCGTGCGCGTTGATGTAGTCGATGTCCTGCGGGGCGAGCCGCGCCTCGTCGAGCGCGACCCGGATCGCCTCGGCCATCTCCTTGCCGTCGGGGCGCAGCCCTGTCATGTGGAAGGCGTTCGACCTGGTCGCGAAGCCGGCGACCTCGGCGTAGATCCGCGCGCCGCGCCTGCGGGCGCTCTCCAACTCCTCCAGGACGAAGACCGCCGAGCCCTCACCCAGGACGAAGCCGTTGCGGCTGTTGTCGAAGGGGCGCGAGGCGTGCCGCGGATCGTCGTTGCGCGGCGTGGTCGCCTTGATCGCGTCGAAGCAGGCCACCGTGATGGGCGAGATGGGCGCGTCGGCGGCGCCCGCGATCATCACGTCCGCGGAGCCCTCCCTGATGACGTCGGCGGCGTATCCCACCGCGTCGAGACCGGAGGTGCAGCCGGTGGAGACGACCGTGCTCGGGCCCTCGGCGCCCACCGCCCAGGCGACCTCCGTCGCGAAGGAGCTGGGCACCATGTAGTTGTAGAGGTGCGGTACGGCGTAGGCTTGGTCGACCAGTTCGAGGCGGCCGCCGTCGCTGACGGTCCGGTACTCCTGGTCGAGGCCCATCGTGGCGCCGACCGCGCTGCCGATCGTCACTCCGGTGCGGTGCGGGGCGAGCGCCTCGAACTCCAGGCCGCTGTCGGCGACCGCCTCGCGCGCCGTGACCACCGCGAACTGCGCGGCCCGGTCCATGCGCCGGATCTCCTGGGGGGTGAGTCCGGACAGCTCCGCGTCGAAGTCGACCTCGGCGGCCACCTGCGAACGGAACGGCGACGGGTCGAAGAACGAGATGCGGCGCGTCGCCGTGCGACCGTCGGTGAGCAGCTTCCAGAAGCCCTTGGTGCCCTGACCGCCCGGCGCGGTCACCCCGACACCGGTGATCACGACCCGCCGGCCGTGGACGTCGCCCATCACGCGCTCCATTCGTAGAAGCGGCGGGCCATGGCGTCCGCGGGGGAACGCCAGGTCGCCGGGTCGTACGCCTCGATGTACGGCTTGAGGCGGTCGCTGATCGTGGTGAACAGCGGATCGGTCTTGGCCTCCTCGATGCGGCTCGCGCCGTTGTCGTCGTCGAAGTCCTGGAGGTGGAAGTACAGGCCCCGGTAGGAGAAGAGCTGACGGCGGCGGGTGCCCATCCGGTCGGGCATGTCGGTGTGGTCGAAGGCGCCGAAGAGCCGGGCGACGTCCTGGGCCGAGGAGGGGGCCATCCTGGCCACGATCAGAGTGCTGTGCATGGTTTTCCCTACTCCCTTGCTTGTCGAGCGGGCCCGAACCAGCGGTTCAGGGCCATCGGTAGGTCGTGGTGGCTGCCGGGAGCGGCCCAGGCGACGTGTCCGTCCGGGCGCACGAGCACCGCCGAAGTCCCCTTCAGGTCACTGCCGTCGGGTACGCCGACCGGGGTCGCCGTCACGATGTCGATCCGGTCCCGCCAGGCGTCGGCCCGCCCGCGCAGCGTCGCGTTGTCGTCGAGGTCCAGCAGCAGGCCCCGCCCGGTGCGCAGGAGCGCGGTGCTCGTGGTGCGCCCGCGCTCCCGGGTCAGGTCGAGGTGCGGCAGACGCGCGCCGAGCAGCGGACTGCGCCCGCCCCCGACGTCGTAGCGGATGTCGAGGCCGCTGACCCGCGCCGCGAGATGGCGGACCACCTCGGGGTGGACGAGGAGTTCGCCGAGCATCTCCCGTACGGGCGAGACCTCCTCGCCGCCGAGGATCAGCAGGCTCTGCGCCCGGGTGTTGGCCAGCAGCCGGCGGCCGACCTCGTGCCGCTCCTCGTGGTAGGTGTCGAGCAGCGCCTCGGGCGCCGTGCCCCGCACCACCGCGGCGAGCTTCCAGCCCAGGTTGACCGAGTCCTGGACGGAGGTGTTCATGCCCTGGCCGCCCGCGGGGAGGTGGACGTGCGCGGCGTCCCCGGCGAGCAGCACCCGGCCGCGCCGGTACTCGGTGGCCTGCCGGGCGGCATCGCTGAACGAGCTCACCCAGACCGGCTCGGCACCGGTGAGGTCGATGCCGGTGAGCCGCTTCCACACGTCGGCGACCTCGCCGAACTCCGGCGGCCCCGAACGGCGTTGCGGAGGGGTGCCGCGCTCTCCGACGATGATCCGGTGGATGCCGCCGGGCAGCTTGGCCACCATCACCAGGCCGCCGTCGGTGGGCTGCCCGGTCATCCGGGGCTCCAGGTCCACGCCCTTGAGGTCGGCGAGGAACAGCTCGGTGGTCGCGGGCGTGCCGGGGAAGTCGAATCCGGCGAGCTTGCGGACGGTGCTGCGACCGCCGTCGCAGCCCACCACGTAGCGGGCCCGCAGCGCACGGGCCGAGTCGCGGAGGATCACGGTCACGCCCTCGCCGTCCTCGGCGAGGCCGGTGACCTCCGTGCCGCGCCGGATGTCGGCGCCCAACTCCCGTGCCCAGGACTCCAGTACGGACTCGGTGGCGGACTGGGGGACGGCGCGCGCCGACGCGTGGGCGGCGTTCAGGGCCGCCAGGTCGAGCGGGAGGCCGCCGAAGTGCCCCTCCTCGCTCGTCTGGATCCCGCCGAACCGGGGCAGCAGGCCGCGCTGGTCGAACACCTCCATCGTGCGGATGGTGAAGCCGATCCCGCGTGACTCGCCGGTCCGTTCCGGCAGCCGGTCGAGCACGATCGTGTCGACGCCCGCCAGACGCAGTTCTCCGGCCAGCATGAGCCCGGCCGGCCCGGCGCCGACGACAATGACTGAAGCGTCCATGTGAATCTCCAGAGCGTCCGGGGAGCCGATCCCGGGGGTGGCGGATGTCGGAAAATCCCTACTTGTTCTCGATGTTGGCGGCTATGCGAGCCAGTACGTCATTGGCGGCGAGGAATTCGGCTTCGGAGATTCCGGCGAGCGAGCGGGCCGCGTGGCCGTTCACCAGGACCTCGGCCCGCTGGTGCGCCGCGATGCCGGATTCGGTGAGCGTCACCGTGTCGCCCTGACGGAGCACCCAGCCGCGGTCCACGAATCCGTCGACCACCGGCCGGTAGGAGTCGGAACGGTCCACGGCCAGGAACGGGGAGAATGCCGCGTCGATGTCCGCTACGGTCCGCACGCCGATACTGATCGCGTGCAGAACCTGCCACTGGCGCCGGTTCAGATCCTCTCCGGCGAGGGCCTTCGCGGTGGCTTCGTCGAAGAGCCGGTGCAAATGCAGAAGCCAGTATCCGATGCGCTTGGTGGTGTTCTGCTGGAGCATGAAGCGCCTACTTCCTCGGCGGCGGGGAGGGATTCTCGACCCGCCTGTCCGGACTCGCGGGTTGAATGTCCAACCACTCGACATTCGCATGATCGGCTGCCGCGCTACAAGGCTCCACGGGCAAGCCTACGGGCGACCCACAGGGTCCCTTGCGGGTCACCCGTAGGACCCTTTGTAGGAACCCCCGAGATGCGGCTCTCCCGGCGCGCCGGCGGGTGTGGCCACGCGGATCGGCGGTGGCCGCGCGGTTCGGCGGGCGCGGCCGTGGCGGGGCCGGCGGTGGCGTCGCACCGGGGCGGCGGGCGCGGCGCCGGGTTCCGCGAAGCGAACCGCGGCCGGAGTGCGGAGCCCGGAAACGCGAAACGCCGCTCACCCGAACCACGGGTGAGCGGCGTGTGAACGGAAGGGTTACACGGCGGAGGAGTAGTGGTCGGCGCGGAAGGAGGAAAGGCGCTGGGTGTGGAGTGCGGAGTGCAGTTCGCTCCGGCCGGAAATGGCGAGTTTGCGGTAGACGCTCGACAGGTGGAACTCGACGGTGCGGATCGCCAGGAAGAGGGTCTCGGCGATCTGCCGGTTGCTGTAACCGGCGCTCGCCAGCTGGCCGATGTGCAGTTCCTGGCTGGTGAGACTGGGGGCGTCCAGGCGCTCCAGGGCGGACCGCAGGCTGCGCTGCCGGCGCCGGTTGCCGCTCTCCCGGGCCACCATGAGGGCGGCCTCCAGGTGGCGGCGGCCCGCGGACTGGTTCTCGCGGTCGATCTGCAGGGTCCCGAGGTCGTCCAGGACCTGGATCAACTCACCCCAGGCGTAGGCGAGATGGAGCAGTACCACGGCCTCTTCCAGGAGCGCCACCGAGGTGTCGTCCCGGCGGGCGACGGCGACGGCGTGCAGCGCCAGGCCGATACAGCGCGGCGAGCCCCAGGTGCGGGCCACGGCCAGTTCCTCCTCGGCCAGCGCGAGCGCGAGGTCGCGCTGCTGGGTCGCGAGCGCGGCTGACGAGGCCCTCGAACGCCAGGGAATGACAGCGGGGTTGGCGACCCGGTGCTCGGCGAGCAGGCGTCCGCACGCCATGAAGTCCCGCAGGCTGTGCTGGAACTGGCCGGCCGCCTGCTGCAGTGCGCCGCGCGCGGCCAGGGTGTGGACGAGGTCAGGGCGGCTGGTGTCGAGCGGGCCGGCCAGGCCGTGCGCCCGCAGCACCTGGTGCGCGTGCCCCAGTTCGCCGGACAGGACGTGCGCCTCGATGAGCCAGGCGACGGCGAGCGCGCCGAGGTGCGGCGAGAGCCCGCGGGCCAGCTGCGCGGTGAGCAGGCCGGCCGCCTCGACGCCGTGACCCTGGAGCAGGCTGATCCGTGCGCGCAGCAGGGTCAGTACCTCCTGGTGCCGCGGTGAGCCGGACCAGCGGGCGTCCTCGGCCAGTCGACGGCACTCGGCGTGCGCGGTGACGATGTCGCCGGTGTAGAGGAGCGTCATGATCGCCGGCCACATGCCGTACGGGTCGCCGCGGTCCTCCTCCGCCGCGAGGGCCGCCTCGACCTGCTGGTGGACGAGGGCGCGCCTGATCCCCAGGTTGGCCAGTTCGACGGTGCGTAAGGAGAGGCCCCGCTCGGGAGGTGATATGTGTTCGTTCTCGACGGAGTCGAAGCGTCCCGGTACGTAGACGTCGCGGCCCTCCCGCAGGACCCCGGCCCTCGCCCCGGTCGCGGTGGCCGCCTGAGCTGCGGAGAGGTGTCTCGGCCGGGGCAGGTTCCTGAGGTCGTGATCGATCATCTTTTCCCCCTTGCTGTTCATCCGGTCGCCGGCATCGATCTGCCGCCGGGCGCGGGCTGTCCTCGGGTGTATTCCGCTTCGTGGACGCCTCATCCGGATCCACGCTACAGGGCGTCCATTGCACACGCATCAACGATCTCGGCTGCCCGACAACGTGTCGGCCGGTGGGTGTCGACGGAATGCCGAGGAGGCGCCCGGCGCGCCGTCCCGGCATGCTGACCTGGTGATTTCAGGGCGGGTTCGGGTGCGTTGTCCGGTGCGGCCCTGACGGCTTCCTGATGCGGTCGAGATGACGAAACGTGACCGTTGCCACAATTCGTCGACCGGTGCGCCGATAGCGCCACCGGCGGAAATGTGTGGCATCCCGCCGTGGAATGGGAAGAATCGGTTCCAGTTGCCTCACTGTGAGTGCCGGGAGTCGTAACCGCGAATATCGGTGCGAAACGCGAACGGGGGAGGTGGCCGTGGTGCCTATTCGGGCTGATCCCGGGGGTTCGTCATTCGCGGATACGGCGTCGTTCCCCAGTGGGCCGTGCACGCCGAGTCACCGTTCATGGTGCCGCGATGGCGCTTCGGTGAAGAATTATGCGCGACGGGTATAAAACTCCGCTCATCTCATTCCTTGAGACGGGGTGTCGGTTGCCGGGGTCGTCGGGGGCGAGCGCCAAGTCTTCGGCGGCCGGCCACGAGGAGTTTGCATGACTGCCTTTTGGCAGTACTGCCACTTCGAGATCGTGTGGCCGTCGCGATCCGGCGCCGCCGATCGCCGACCCCGCACCCCCGAGCCGAGGAACCCGAGGAACCATGAAGCGCACCAAGAACCTTCCGACATGTGGGTGACGAAGTGACAGCCCGCCCACTGCGCCTCGCCGGACGGCTCGGACGAGCGGCCGCCGTACTCCTGCTGGTCACCGTCGCGGCGCTCGCCCTGCCCCACCTGATGCCCGGCTCCCCGGCCGTCGCCGCACTCGGCCCCACCGCCACCCCGGAGCAGGTCGCCGCGTACGAGGCCGGGCTCGGCCTGGACGAGGACGTGCTCGCCGCCACCTGGCGCCGGCTCGGCGACGCCCTGCACGGCGACCTCGGCCACTCGCTCTCCACCGGTGCCGCCGTCACCACCGAACTCGCGAACCGGATCCCGGTCACCCTCGAACTCTTCGTCGCCGCCCAGCTGGTGGCGCTCGGCCTGGCCCTGCCGGTCGCGCTCCGGTCGGCCTGGCGGCCGGGCGGCGTCCTCGACCGGGCCGCCACCGCCGGCGCGTTCGTCTGGCTCGCCGTGCCCGGCTTCGTCCTCGGCCTGCTGCTGATCTGGCTCACCGCCGTCCAGTTGCGGATCCTGCCCGCCACCGGCTGGACCCCGATCACCGAGGACCCGCTGGAGAACCTGCGCCACCTGGTGCTGCCCGCGCTCACCCTCGGGCTCACCGAGGCCGCCGTCTTCACCCGCACCCTGCGCGGCCAACTGCTCGACACCCTCGACCAGACGTACGTCGCCGCCGCCCGCGGCCGCGGCATGGGCACCGTACGGCTGCTGCTGCGCCGGGCGCTCAGACCGTCCTCGCTGCCGCTGGTCACCCTGGTCGGGATCGGCGTCGGCACCTCGCTCGGCGGCTCGGTGCTCGTCGAGTCGCTGTTCGCGGTGCCCGGCGTCGGCAGCCTCGCGGCCGGGGCGATCAACGGCCGCGACTTCCCCGTGGTGCAGGCGGTGGTGGTGGTCAGCGCCGTCGGCGTGGTGGCGGCCACCTTCGTCGTGGACCTGCTGTACCGCACGATCGACCCGAGGATCGCCGATGAGCGCCGCTGAGACCGCCCCCGCCACCGCCACCGCCACTGCTCCCGCCACCGCCACTGCTCCCGCCACCGCCACTGCTCCCGCCCCTGCCACCGCTCCCGATCCCGCGCCTTCGGCGGCGCCGCGCGGGGCGGCTGCGCGCCGCCGCCGCCCGTCCGCCGGGGTGCTGGCCGGCGGCTGGCTGGCCGCCGTCGCGCTCGCCGCCCTGGTGCTGCCCCTGCTGCCCGGCTTCGACCCGCTGCACGGCGACTTCGCCCACCCCTCCGCCGCCCCCGGCCCCGGGCACTGGCTGGGCACCGACGCCGCCGGGCGCGACGTCCTCCAGCGGACCGTGGCCGGCGCCCGGGCCTCCTTCGCCGTCGCCGCACTGACCGTCACCGTCGGCCTGTTCGGCGGCGGGGCGCTCGGCATCGCGGCCGGCTGGTTCCGCGGGCCGGTGGACAAGCTGATCGGCTTCGTCACCGACCTGCTGATGTCCGTGCCCAGCCTGATCCTGGTGATGATCGCGGTCTCGCTGCGCGGGCCGAGTCTGCCGGTGATCGGCGCGCTGATCGGCCTGTTCACCGTGCCCGCCTTCACCCGGGTGGTGCGCGCCGTCGTGCTGTCGCTCGGCGAACGCGGCTTCGTCCAGGCCGCCCGCATGATCGGCACCGCGCCGGCGCGCATCCTGCGCCGCGAGGTGGTCCCGCACGTCGCGCCGGCCGCGCTCACCTTCGCGTTCACCGCCACCACCGTCGCCATCGTCGCCGAGGGCTCGCTCAGCTTCCTCGGCTTCGGGCTGCGCCCGCCGGAGCCCTCCTGGGGCGGCGTCATCGCCGAGGGCCGCACCAGCCTCGGCAGCGCCCCGTGGATCTCGCTCGCCCCCGCGGCGGTGCTCTGCCTGACCGTCCTCGCCCTCAACTACCTGGGCGAGAAGCTCCGTTCGAAGGGAGGGCGAGGATGACCACCCCGGTTCTGTAGGTCCGCTCGCTCGACACCACCCTGCACACCCCCGACGGCCGGACCCTGCACGTGCTGCACGGCATCGACCTCACCATCGACGCGGGCGAGTGCCTCGGCGTCGTCGGTGAGTCCGGCTCCGGCAAGTCGGTCCTCGCCCGCACCGTGCTCGGCGTCCACCCGCGCACCACCCGGGCCACCGCCACCGGCGAGGTCCGGCTGAACGGCGAGGACCTGCTCACCGCCACCGCCGCCCGGCGCACCGAACTGCTCGGCACCGGCGTCGCCATGGTCCACCAGGACCCGATGACCTCGCTCAACCCGGTCGTGCGGATCGCCGACCAGGTCACCGAGTCGATCACCAACCGGCGCCGGCTCCGCCGCCGGGAACGGCTGCGCACCGCCGCCGGGCTGCTCGCCGCCGTCGACGTCCCCGACCCCGCCCGGCGGGCCCGCGCCTACCCGCACGAGCTGTCCGGCGGCCTGCGCCAGCGGGTCGGCATCGCCGCCGCCCTGGCGGGCGAACCCGCCCTGCTGCTCGCCGACGAACCCACCACCGCCCTCGACGTCACCGTCCAGCGCACCGTGCTCGACCTGCTCGACCGGCACCGCGAGACCCGCGGCCTCGCCACCCTGCTGATCACCCACGACATCGGCCTGCTCTACGGCCGCGCCCGCCGCATCGCCGTCATGTACGGCGGACGGATCGTCGAGACCGGCCCCACCGAGGCCGTCACCGAGCACCCCGCCCACCCGTACACCGCCGCGCTGCTGCGCTCGGTGCCGCGGGTCACCGGGCCGCTGCGCCGCACCCTGCCCGCCGTGGCCGGCTCCCCGCCGGACCTCTCCCTGCCCAGCCCCGGCTGCCCGTTCGCACCGCGCTGCGAGCGCGCCGAGGCGCTCTGCTCGACGGACGCGCCGCCGCTCCACCGGGCCGGGGCCGGGCACACGGCCGCCTGCCACGTCCCGCTCACGCCGTCGGCCGCGCTGCCGGCGAAGGCCGAGGAGACCGCCGCATGACCCCCGCCGCCCTCGAACCGGACGCCCCCGTCGTGCTGCGGGCCACCGGGCTGTCCGTGGTCCACCGCACCCGCTCCGGCCCGCTGCACGCCGTCAGCGGCGTCAACGTGGAACTGCGCGAGCGCCGCACCCTCGCCCTGGTCGGCGAGTCCGGCTCCGGCAAGAGCAGCATCGCCAAGGCCCTGCTGCGGCTGCCCCCGCCCACCACCGGCACCGTCACCTTCGACGGCACCGACCTCGCCGCGCTCGCCCCGCGCGCGCTGCGGGCGCTGCGCCCCCGGCTGCAGATGGTGTTCCAGGACCCGGTCTCCTCGCTGAACCCGCGCCGCACGGTGCGCGACCTCGTCGCCGAACCGCTGGACGCCCACCCGGACCCGTCGCTCGACCGCGCGGCGGTGGTCGAGCGGCAGCTGGAGGCCGTCGGCCTGCCGACCGCGCTGTTCGGCGACCGCCGGCCCGCCCAGCTCTCCGGCGGCCAGGCCCAGCGGGTCGCCATCGCCCGCGCGCTCGCCGCCGGACCGCGGGTGCTGATCGCCGACGAGGCCGTCTCCGCCCTCGACGTCTCCGCCCAGGCCACGGTGCTCAACCTGCTGCGCCGGCTCACCGAGGAGCGCGGCCTGGCGAGCCTGTTCATCTCGCACGACCTCGGTGTCGTCCGCGCCGTCAGCGACGACGTCGCGGTGCTCCACCTCGGCCGGGTCTGCGAACAGGGCCCCACCGAGGCCGTGCTCGCCGCCCCCGCCCACCCCTACACCGCCGCCCTGCTCGCCGCCGTCCCCGAGCCCGGGCGCCCGCTCGGCGACACCGGGCTGCTCCCGGCCGATCCGCCGTCCCCGCTCGACCCGCCGTCAGGCTGCCGCTTCCGCACCCGCTGCCCGCTCGCCGACGGCCGGTGCGCGAGCGAGGTGCCGCCGCTGCGCGAGGTGGCGCCCGGACGGACCGCGGCCTGTCACCGGCCGCTGCCGCTGTGAGCGCCGCCCGCGCCGTGGCGCGTGACGTCACGGCGGGCGGGGTGAACCCCGCGGAGGCCCGGTCGACGACCTCGGCCGGGGAGGAGAGTCGACGGCGATGTAGCGTTGGGTAGAGATGGCATGTACGCTGCGTGTCGCTGGTTGAGCGGAACGAGGGCCCGGCCGCTGCTCCGTGGGGGGAGTCGCGCCCAGGCCCGATGGCCGGCCTGGGCCCGGTCGCACTCGTGGGGGAGTCGCGGCCGGGCCCGTCGCCGGTGGGACGCCGGAACGGCAGGTCAGACGTAGCGGCGCTCGCCGGCGCCGTCGAGGGGGGACCACCACTGGTCGTAGTTGGTGGCGCCGTCGCCGAAGAAGCCGGCGTGGCCCTCGACGATCAGTCCGTCCTCCCAGCGGAAGACCTGGACGCCGCGGGCGTCGAGGACGTCGTAGGGCGAGGTGCTGCCCTCCGGGGCCCCGGGGCGGACGGCGTGGACCCGGACGACGTCCATGTTCTCGTTGCCGCTGATCATCGAAGTGACCAGCTCCACCTCGAAGTTGCCGCCGGCGGCCGCGGTGAGGGCGCGGCGGAAGGACAGGAGGGCGTCCAGACCGACGTGCCAGCCGGCCTGGAGGTGGCGGCCGGGGACGGAGAAGCGGACGTCCTCCGACCAGTACTGGGCGGCCTCGGCGCGGTCGCAGGAGATCAGTGCGAGGTAGGCCTTCTCGACCAGCTCGGGGGTCACGTCGGTCATGGGGTCGGCTCCTGTTCGTCGGTCAGCGGGCGGGTGAGCCAGCTGTGTACGGCACGGGCGGTGGGGGCGGCCTGCTCCTCGAGGAGCGAGAAGTGGTCGCCGGGGGTCTCCCGCACGGTGGCGGCGCCGGCCCAGGAGGTCGCCGGGGGCGTGGTGCCGGGCAGGGCGTCGGTGGCGCGCAGGAAGAGGGTGGGGGCGGCGACGGGGCCGGGGGTCCAGTTCTCGAACACCCGGAAGTAGGCGCCCATGGCGGTCAGGGAGTGCGGGTCGGCGGTCGGGTCGGCCTCCTCACGGCGGGCGAACAGACCGTCGGTGAAGGCGGTGGCGAGGGCGTCGTCGGTGTCGCCCTGCAGATAGGTGTCGAGCAGGACGAGGGCTCGCGGCCCGTGGCCGGACGCTTCGAGCCGGGCCGCCACCGCGTGGGCGACCCAGCCGCCGGAGGAGTAGCCGAGCAGCGCGACCGGGGCGCCGTCGGCGTACCGCAGGACCGCCTCGGCCTGGGCGGCGACGAGCGCGTCGAGGTCCGCCGGCAGCGGTTCGCCGGGCAGGAACCCGGGCTGCGGCAGCGCCACCACCTCGCGCAGGCCGCGCAGGGCCCCGGCGAACCGGGCGAACTGGTGCGGCCCCGAGTGGGCGACGACGGCGGGCAGGCAGACCAGCGCGGGGCCGGCCTGGCCGGCCGCCAGCCGGACGGGCCGGGGTGGGACGGGCAGCTCGGCGGGGGTGCGGAAGGCGGGCAGGAAACGGGACGCCGTGCGCAGGAGGCCGATCCCCTCCAGGGTGTGGCCGGCGCCGCGGGCCTGGTGGAAGAGGGCGGCGAGGGCGGCGGTGGCGTCGGGGGCGGCCGGGGCGGGGGCCTCGGCGGTACGGGTGGCCAGCCGGCCGCGCAGGTGCTCGACCAGGGCCGGGAGGGTGGGATGGTCGAAGGCCACGGTGGCGGCCAGGCGCAGGCCGGTGGCCGCGTCGAGGCGGTTGCGCAGTTCGACGGCGGTGAGCGAGTCGAGGCCGAGTTCGGGCAGCGTGCTGTGCTCGTCGACGACCTCGGGGGACGGGAAGCCCAGGACGGTCGCGACCTCGGTGCGCACCATGGTCGGCAGGTCCGCCGCCCTCGCCGGGGCCGGGACGCCGCGGGGGTGCCGCGGGCGTCCGGAGCCGGTGTCGGGGCGGCGGTGCGCGGGGTCGGTGCGCAGCGGGACGAGGAGCGGGTCCGCGGCCGCGCCGGTGAGGGCGGTGTCGAACAGGGCGAGGCCCTGCGCGGGGGTGAAGGCCTCGACGCCGCCCCGGCTGAGGCGCTCCAGTTCCCCGGCGCCCGCCATGCCGCCGTCCTGGTCCCAGGGGCCCCAGGCGAGGGAGTGGGCGGGCAGCCCGAGGTGGCGCCGGTGGTGGGCGAGGGCGTCCAGGAAGGTGTTGGCGGCGGCGTAGTTGGCCTGGCCGGGGGCGCCGAGCACGCCGGCGGCGGAGGAGAACAGGACGAAGGCGGCGAGGTCGTCGCCCAGCGTCAGGTCGTGCAGGTGCCAGGCGGACCGGGCCTTGGCGTGCAGGGTGCGGACGAGCCGGTCCGGGGTGAGGGAGGTGACCACGCTGTCGTCCAGGACGCCCGCGCAGTGGACGACCGCGGTGAGCGGGTGCCCGGCCGGGACGGCGGCGAGCGCGCGCGCCAGGTCGGCGCGGTCGCCGACGTCGCAGCCGGCGACGGTGACCGAGGCGCCGGTCCGCTCCAGCTCCGTGGCGAGGGCGGCCAGCCGGGGGTCGTCGGCGCGGCGGCCGAGGAGCAGCAGGTGCCGTACGCCGTGGGCGGCGGCCAGGTGCCGGGCGACCAGTCCGCCGAGGGCGCCGGCCGCCCCGGTGATCAGCACGGTGCCGTCGGGGGCGAACCCCGGGGCGCCGGCGTCGGCGGGGCCGTCGACGGCGGCGGGCGGGTCGAGGGGCGTGAGCCGGGGGGTGCGTGGCGCGCCGTCCCGGATCGCCACCTGGGCGGCCTCGGCGGCGACGGCCGCCGGCAGCGCCTGCCAGGACGCCTCGGTGCCGTCCACGTCCACCAGGGCGAAGCGGCCCGGGTGTTCGGAGGCGGCCGAGCGCAGCAGGCCCCAGAGCGGGGCGTGGGCGAGGTCGGGGACGTCCTCGGCGGGAGCGGCGGCGACGGCGCGTCGGGTGAGCACGACCAGCCGGGAGTTCTTCCACCGGGAGCCGGACAGCCAGGCCCGGACCAGATCCAGCGCCCGGGACACCGGGGCCGGGTCGTCGGGCCGGTGCGCGTCGAGGAACGGGACCAGCACGACGCCCTCGGCGTCGTCGGGCACGGAGTCCAGGTCGGGGGCGCGCCGGTAGGCCCCGGGCGGGGTGTCGGCCGAGCCGAGGACCGTCCAGGCGCTCGGCTCCGGGGCGCCGGGGACGGCGGTGAGCGGCTCCCAGACGAGGCGCCGCAGAGCGCTGTCGGGGGCGGCGCGCGGGACGGAGACCGGACGGAGGGTCAGGGCCTCGACCGAGGCGACCGGGGCGCCGGTCGGGTCGCCCAGTTCCACGGCCACGGTGTCGCCGTCCGGGGTCAGCCGGACCCGCAGCGACCGTGCGCCGGTGTGGTGCAGCCGGACGCCGCGCCAGGAGAAGGGCAGCACGGCCGGTGCGGCCGCGCCGTCCCGGGGCAGGCCGAGGGCGTGCAGGGCCGCGTCGTGCAGGGCCGGGTGGAGGGCGTACGGGCCGGAGGCGTCGTCGGGCAGCGCGACCTCGGCGTAGAGCTCCTCGCCGCGGCGCCAGGCGGCGCGCAGGCCCTGGAAGCTCGGACCGTACGACAGGCCGGCCTCGGCGGGGCGCCGGTACAGGTCGGCGAGGTCGACGGGCTCCGCGCCGGCGGGCGGCCAGGGGGCGTCCCGGTCGGCCGGGGCCGGCGGGCCGGCGGGGGCCAGGGTGCCGGTGGCGTGCCGGACCCACCGGTCCTCGGTGGCCCCGTCGCCGTAGCCGTAGCCGTAGCCGTCGCCGTCGTCGTCGGCGGCGTCGTCGACGGTGCGGGCGAAGAGGCCGAAGGCGCGTCGGCCGGTCTCGTCCGGCGGCCGGACGGAGAGCCGCAGCGGCACCGCGGCGTGGTCCGGCACCGGAAGCGGGGCCTGGACCACCAGCTCCTCGACGGCCGGGCAGCCGAGTTCGCCGCCCGCGTGCAGGGCCAGCTCGACGAAGGCGGCGCCGGGCAGGACCGCCGTGCCGCCGATCCGGTGCTCGGCCAGCCACGGCAGGACGCGGGCGTCCAGCGTGCCGGTGAACACCGTGCCGTCGAGGCCGGGGGCGGCGATGGCGGCGGAGAGCAGCGGGTGGTGCCGGTCGTCGCCCTGCGCCGGGCCGGCCGGCAGCCAGTACCGCAGGCGCTGGAAGGCGTAGGTCGGCAGCGGCACCGGGCGGGCGCCCGAACCGGCGTGGAAGGCCGCCCAGTCGACGGCGACGCCCCGTACGTGCAGTTCGGCGACGGCCGTGGTGAGCGCCCGCGGCTCCGGCGTGCCGGGGCGCAGCAGCGGGACGGAGGCGCGCTCCCGGTCGGTCAGGCAGTCCCGGACCAGGGCGGTGAGCGTGGCGCCGGGGCCGAGTTCGACGAAGGTGGTCACACCGTCGGCCTCCAGACGGCGGACGGCGTCCCGGAACCGGACCGGCTCCCGGAGTTGGCGCACCCAGTACCCGGGCGAGCACAGTTCGGCGGCGGTGGCGCTCCGGCCGGTCACCGTGGAGACGACGGGCAGCGCGGGCTCCCGGAAGGTGAGCCCCTCGGCGACCCGCCGGAACCCGTCGAGCGTGCCGTCCATCCGCGGGGAGTGGAAGGCGTGGCTCACCCGCAGTCGCCGGGTGCGGTGGCCGGCGGCGGCCAGCCGGGCGAGCAGTTCCTCCAGCGCGTCGGCGTCGCCGGACAGCACCACCGAGGACGGGCCGTTGACGGCGGCGAGCGCGATCCGGTCGGTGAGCAGCGGCAGGACCTCCTCCTCCGGGGCGTCGACCGCGGCCATCGCCCCGCCGTCCGGCAGCGCCTGCATCAGCCGGCCGCGGGCCGCGACCAGGGCGGCCGCGTCCGGCAGGTCGAGGACGCCCGCCGCGTGGGCGGCCGCGAGTTCGCCGATGGAGTGGCCGGACAGCACGTCCGGCCGCACGCCCCAGGCGGCGAGGCGGCGCAGCAGGGCCACCTGGACGGCGAACAGGGCCGGCTGGGTGTACTGCGTCCGGTCCAGGAGGCCGGCGGCCGCGGTGCCGGGCTCGGCGGCGAGGACCTCGCGCAGCGGCCGGTCGAGCAGCGGGTCGAAGACCGCGCAGACCTCGTCCAGGATGGCGGCGAACCCGGCGTCGGCGGCGGCGAGTTCACGGCCCATGGCGGGGCGCTGGCTGCCCTGGCCGCTGAACAGGAAGGCCACCCGGCCGCCGTCCGCCCGCCCGGTCGGGGTGCCGGGCGCGGCGCCGTCGTCGGCGAGTCGCGCCAGGGCCGCCAGGCGGGTGTCCCGGTCGGCGCCGAGGACGGCCGCGCGGTGCGGCAGGGCGGCCCGGGTGGTGGCCAGGCTGAGGGCGAGGTCGGCGTCGGGGATGTCGGGGTGCGTACGGAGGTGCTCCAGCAGCCGCCCGGCCTGGCCGAGCAGGGCCTGCGGGGTGCGGCCGGACAGCAGCCACGGCGCGGACGCGGACGCGGGGGCGGCGGCCGGCGCGGGGGCCGGCTCGGCGGCCGCGGTGTCGTCCGGGGCCTGCTCCAGGACGGCGTGGGCGTTGGTGCCGCTGATGCCGAAGGAGGAGACCCCGGCCCGGCGGGGCTCTCCGGTGGCGGGCCAGGCGGTCGGTTCGGTCAGCAGCCGCATCCCGCCGTCGGACCAGTCGACGTGCGGGGTGGGTTCGTCGACGTGCAGGGTGCGGGGCAGGATGCCGTGCCGCATCGCCTGGACCATCTTGATCACGCCGCCGACCCCGGCCGCGGCCTGGGTGTGGCCGAGGTTGGACTTGAGCGAGCCGAGCCACAGCGGCCGCTGGGCGGTGTGCTCGCGGCCGTAGGTGTCGAGCAGCGCCTGGGCCTCGATCGGGTCGCCAAGGACGGTGCCGGTGCCGTGTGCCTCGACCGCGTCGACCTGGCCCGCCGTCAGCCCGGCGACGGCGAGCGCCCGGCGGATCACCCGCTGCT
Source organism: Kitasatospora sp. NPDC096204 (assembly GCF_044763205.1). Taxonomy (NCBI): domain Bacteria; kingdom Bacillati; phylum Actinomycetota; class Actinomycetes; order Kitasatosporales; family Streptomycetaceae; genus Kitasatospora; species Kitasatospora sp. NPDC096204. The sequence continues at coordinate 44,519 of NZ_JBIWFT010000025.1, read as the reverse complement.
GGGCGGGGCCGCTGGGGGCGGTGAGGCCGTTGCTGGCGCCGTCCTGGTTGACGGCGGTGCCGCGCACCACGGCGAGCACCGGGTGGCCGTTGCGGCGGGCGTCGGAGAGCCGCTCGACCAGCAGCACGGCGACGCCCTCGGCCCAGCCGGTGCCGTCGGCGCCGGCGGCGAAGGACTTGCACCGCCCGTCCGGGGCGAGGCCGCGCTGGCGGCTGAACTCGACGAACGGTCCTGGGGTCGCCATCACGGTGGCCCCGCCGGCCAGCGCGAGCGAGCACTCGCCGCCGCGCAGGGCCTGGGTGGCCAGGTGCAGGGCGACCAGGGAGGAGGAGCAGGCGGTGTCCACGGTCACCGCGGGCCCCTCGAGGCCCAGCGTGTAGGCGACCCGGCCGGAGGCGACGCTGCCGGCCGTCCCGGCGCCGAGGTAGCCCTCGACGTCCTCGGGGGTGCGCTGCGCCCAGGAGCCGTAGTCGTGGTACATCACGCCGGTGAAGACCCCGGTGTCGCTGCCGCGCATCGCCAGCGGGTCCAGACCGGCGCGCTCGAAGACCTCCCAGGAGACCTCGAGCAGCAGCCGCTGCTGCGGGTCCATGGCGAGGGCCTCGCGCGGGCTGATGCCGAAGAAACCGGCGTCGAACCCGGCGGCGTCGGCCAGGAAGCCGCCGCGGCGGGTGTAGAAGGAGCCGCGTCGGCCGGGCTCGGGGTGGTAGAGCCCGTCGATGTCCCAGCCGCGGTCGCGGGGCATGTCACCGGTGGCGTCCCGGCCGGCCAGGACGAGTTCCCACAGCTCCTCGGGGGAGGCTACTGCGCCGGGGTAGCGGCAGGCCATGCCGACGATCGCGATCGGCTCGTCGTCGTGCCGGGCGGCGGCGCCGGCGGCGGGCTCGGGGGCGGCCCGGTCGGCGGTGCCGAGGAGCAGGTCCCGCAGCCGTACGGCGAGGGCGCCGGGGGTGGGGTGGTCGAACACCGTGGTGGCCGGCAGCCGGAGGTCGGTGGCGGCGCCGAGGCGGTTGCGCAGGTCGACGGCGGCGAGCGAGTCGAAGCCGAGTTCGGAGAACGCGCGGTCGCCGGGGACGTCCTGCGGGTTCCGGTAGCCGAGGACGGCGGCGGTCTCGGCGCGGACCAGGTCGGTCAGTTCGCGCAGCCGCTCGGCCGCGGGCAGGGTGGCGAGCCGCTGGGCGAGGCCGGTGTGGACGGGGCGCGCCGTGGCGGCCGCCCGGCGCCGGCGCCGGGGCCGGGCCAGGGCGCGCAGCAGCGCCGGCGCCGTGTCGGCGTCGAGTCCCTGCGGGTCGAGGTGGAGCGGCGCGGCCAGCGGCTCGGTGCCGGCGAGGGCGGCGTCGAACAGGGCCAGGCCCTCGGCGGTGGGGATCGGCCGCATGCCGAGGGCGGCGAGCCGGCGCCGGGAGGCGTCGTCGACGCCCGTGGCCATGCCGGAGTCGCCCTCCCACAGTCCCCAGGCGAGGGAGACGGCGGGCAGTCCGGTGGCGGCCCGGTGCTGGGCGAGGGCGTCCAGGAAGCCGTTGGCGGCGGCGTAGTTGGCCTGCCCGGGGGCGCCGAGGAGGCCGGCGGCGGAGGAGAAGAGGACGAAGGCGGTGAGGTCGTGGTGCCTGGTGAGTTGGTGGAGGTGCCAGGCGCCGTCGGCCTTGGGGCGGAGGGTGTGGTGGAGGTGTCGGGGGGTGAGGGTGGTGAGGGTGGCGTCGTCGAGGACGCCGGCGGCGTGGATGACGGCGGTGAGGGGGTGGTCGGTGGGGATGGTGTCGAGGAGGGTGGTGAGGGCTTCGCGGTCGGCGGTGTCGCAGGCGGTGATGGTGACGTGGGCGCCGGTGGCGCGTAGGTCGGTGGCGAGTTGTTCGGCGCCGGGGGCGGTGGGGCCGCTGCGGCTGGTGAGCAGGAGGTGGCGCACGCCGTGGGTGGTGACCAGGTGGCGGGCGAGGAGCGCGCCGAGTGAGCCGGTGCCGCCGGTGATCAGCACGGTGCCCTCCGGATCCAGCCCGGGGGCGGGCCGGTCGGCGGCGGGGGCGGGGGCCAGCCGGGGGATCAGCAGGCGGCCCCGGCGCAGGGCGACGCTCGGCTCCTCCGGGCCGAGCGCCCGGGGGAGGTCCGCGGGCCAGTCGTCCGGTGCGTCGGTGTCCACGAGGACGATCCGGCCCGGGTGCTCCGACTGGGCGGAGCGCAGCAGGCCCCGGTCGGCGGCGCGCGGCAGGTCGCGGACGTCCTCGTCAGGACCGACGGCCACGGCGCCACTGGTGATGACGGCGAGACGGGTGTCGGCGAACCGGTCGTCGGCGAGCCAGGCCTGGACGAGGCCGAGGGTCCGGGCGGTGGACTCGGCGGCCGCGCGGTCGGGCCGGGCCGTGGTCGGGGCGTCGAGGAGCGGGAGCACCAGGGTGTCGGGCGGCGGCGCGGTGGAGCCGAGGGCGTCGGTGAGCAGTCCGGTGCGGCCCGGCGCCGCGAGGGCGTGCGGAGCCCGCGGATCGGTCCAGACCAGGTGGAGCAGCGGCTCGCGCGCGGCGCCGCCGGTGCCGGCGAGCCGGCCGGCGGGCCGCAGCAGCAGCGACTCCACGGTGAGGACGGGGCGGCCGGCGGTGTCGGTGGCCTCCAGGGCGACCGCGCCCGGCCCGGCGGGGGCGATCCGGACCCGCAGGGCGGTGGCGCCGGCGCCGTGCAGGGCGACGCCGTGCCAGTCGAACGGCAGGCTCGCGCTCTCGGGGGCGCCGGGGAGCGCGCCGAGGCCCAGGGCGTGCAGCGCGGCGTCGAGGAGGGCGGGGTGCAGCCCGAACGCGCCGGCCGCGCCGTCCTGTTCGGCGTCCAGGGCGACCTCGGCGAACAGCTCCCCCGCGCCCCGCCAGGCGGCCCGCAGCCCCTGGAAGGCCGGGCCGTAGTGCAGGCCCTCGGCGGCGAGGCGCTCGTACAGGCCGTCCGGGTCGAGGGCTTCGGCGCCGGCCGGGGGCCAGGCGGTGAGCGGGGGCCTGCCGGACGGGGAGCCGGCCGACAGTGACCCGGAGGCGTGCCTGGTCCAGGGCTGCCCGGGCAGGGCGTCCTCCTCGCGGGCGTACACCTCGACCGCCCGGCGGCCGGTGCCGTCGGGCGCGCCGAGGCGGATCTGCAGGGTCACCGCGCCCTGCGCCGGGACGACCAGCGGCGCGGTGAGGGTGAGTTCGTCGAGGTGGTCGCAGTCCGCCTGTTCGCCGGCCCGCAGGGCGAGTTCGACGAAGGCGGTGCCGGGCAGCAGGACGGCGTCGCCGACGCGGTGGTCGGCCAGCCACGGCTGGGTCCGCAGGTCCAGCCGTCCGGTGAACAGGAACTCCTCGGAGTCGGCGACGACGATGCTGGCACCGAGCAGCGGGTGGTCGGGGAAGCCGAGCCCGGCCGGGGTGACGTCGAGCCGGCTCCCGGCCGGGGCCTCCAGCCAGTGCCGCTCCCGCTGGAAGGCGTAGGTCGGCAGCTCGACCCGGCGGGCGCCGCTGCTCCCGTGGCCGCTGCTCGCATGGTAGGCCGCCCGGTCGACGGCGGTGCCGCGCGCGTGCAGGCGGCCGAGGGCGGTGGCGGCCTCGGCGGCCTGGTCGCGGTCCGCGCGCTGGGCGGCGACGGCGGCGGAGCCGGCCCCGGTGAAGCAGGCCTCGGCCATGGGTGTGAGGGCGGCCTCCGGGCCGAGTTCGAGGAAGGTGCGGGTGCCCTGGGCCTCCAGGTACCGGACGGCGTCGGCGAACCGGACGGCCTGGCGCGCGTTGCGCACCCAGTACTCGGCGGTCCCGAGTTCGTCCCCGGCGGGTTCGCCCGTGACGGTGGAGACGAAGCTGATCCGGGGCGGCCGCAGCTCCAGTCCGGCGGCGATCTGCCGGAACTCGGCGAGCATCGGGTCCACCCGGGCCGAGTGGGAGGCGTAACTGACGTTCAGCCTGCGGGTCTTGCGGCCGAGGCCGGCGAAGTGCGCGGCGAGTGCGAGGACGGGCTGTTCGTCGCCGGAGAGGACCACCGCGTCCGGGCTGTTGATCGCGGCGATCTCGGCGCCGGCGGTCAGCAGCGGGCGGACCTCCGCCTCGGCGGCGGCGACCGCGACCATCGCCCCGCCCAGGGCCAGCGCCTGGGTGAGCCGGCCGCGGGCGGCGACCAGGGCGGCCGCGTCCGGCAGGTCGAGGACGCCCGCGACGTGGGCGGCCGCGAGTTCGCCGCCCGAGTGGCCGAGGACGTGGTCGGGCCGTACACCCCAGGAGGCGAACAGCCGGAACAGCGCCACCTCGACGGCGAACAGGGCGGGCTGGGCGTACGCCTGGCCGGTGAGCGGCGGGGTGCCGCCGGCCGCGGAACCGAAGACCGCCGGGCGCAGGGGAGACGGCAGGTGCCGGTCCAGCTCGGCGCAGACGGCGTCGAAGGCGTCCGCGAAGGCCGGGAAGGCGGCGTGCAACTCCCGGCCCATGCCCGGTCGTTGGCTTCCTCCGCCGGTGAACATGACGGCCAGGCCGCCGGTGCCGGCGCGCTCGTGCAGCACGCCGGCGGTGGGACGTCCGGCGGCGAAGGCGTCCAGCTCGGGCAGCAGGGACTCCCGGTCGCGGCCGACCAGGACGGCACGGTGCTCCAGCGCGGTGCGGGTGGTGAGCAGGGCGTGGCCGACGTCGGCCGGGTCCGGCGCGGGACCGCGGCGCAGGTGGGCGGCGAGTCGGCCGGCCTGGGCGCGCAGCGCGGGTTCGGTGGCGGCGCTCAGCGTCCACAGCGCGGCGGGCGTGGCGGTCGCGGTGCTGTCGGCGGCGGTGTCGGCGGCGGTGCCGTCGGCGGTGGGGAGGCCGTCCACGGGGAGGCCGTCGGCGGGCGCGGGCGGCTCCTCGATGACGGCGTGCGCGTTGGTACCGCTGAACCCGAAGGAGGAGATCCCGGCGCGGCGCGGCGTCTCCCGGCGGGGCCACGGCTGCGGCTCGGTGAGCAGTTCCACGGCGCCCGCGGACCAGTCGACGTGCGGGGTGGGTTCGTCGACGTGCAGGGTGCGGGGGAGTTCGCCGTGGTGCAGGGCGAGGACCATCTTCATGATCCCGCCGACGCCGGCGGCGGCCTGGGTGTGGCCGAGGTTGGACTTGAGCGAGCCGAGCCGCAGCGGGCGGTCGGCGGGACGGCCCTGGCCGTAGACGGCGAGCAGGGCCTGGGCCTCGATCGGGTCGCCGAGCCGGGTGCCGGTGCCGTGCGCCTCGACCGCGTCGACGTCGGAGGGGGCGAGGCCGGCGTCGGCGAGCGCCTGCCGGATCACCCGCTGCTGGGACGGGCCGTTGGGGGCGGTGAGGCCGTTGCTGGCGCCGTCCTGGTTGACGGCGGTGCCGCGCACCACGGCGAGCACGCGGTGGCCGTTGCGGCGGGCGTCGGAGAGCTTCTCCAGCAGGAGCATGCCGACGCCCTCGGCCCAGCCGGTGCCGTCGGCCGCGGCGGCGAAGGACTTGCAGCGGCCGTCCGAGGACAGGCCCTCCTGGCGGCTGAAGTCGACGAACGGCAGGGGTGAGGCCATCACGGTGGCGCCGCCGGCCAGCGCGAGCGTGCACTCGCCGCCGCGCAGGGCCTGGGTGGCCAGGTGCAGGGCGACCAGGGAGGAGGAGCAGGCGGTGTCGATGGTGACCGCCGGGCCCTCCAGGCCGAAGGTGTACGCGATCCGGCCGGAGGCGATGCTGCCCGAGGTGCCGGTGCCGAGGTAGCCCATGACGTCCTCGGGCAGCTCGCGGAGCCGCGCCGCGTAGTCGTGGTACATGATCCCGGCGTAGACGCCGGTGCGGCTGCCGCGCAGGGTGACCGGGTCGATGCCGGCGCGCTCGAAGGCCTCCCAGGAGGTCTCCAGCAGCAGCCGCTGCTGCGGGTCCATCGCGGTCGCCTCGCGCGGGCTGATGCCGAACGGCGCGGGGTCGAAGTCGGCGACGTCGTAGAGGAATCCGCCCGCGTGCGCGGTGCTGGTGCCGGCCGCGTCGTCCGGTCCGCGCAGGGCGTCGAGGTCCCAGTCGCGGTCGGTGGGGAAGGCGGAGACGCCGTCCCGGCCCCCGGCGACAAGCTGCCAGAGCTCCTCGGGTGTGCGGACACCGCCCGGGTATCGGCAGGCCATGCCGATGACGGCGATGGGCTCGTGGGCCGCCTCCTCGTTCTCGCGCAGCCGCCTGCGGGTCTGCCGCAGCTCGGCGGTGAGCCGCTTGAGCGAGTCCAGGACCTTCTCGTCGGTGCCCGTCATCAGGCGTCCCCCAGTTCGTCGTCGATGATGGCGAGCAGTTCGTCGATGCCGGCGGCGTCGAGGTCGTCCCCGTCGCCGTCCGGGTCCCCGCCGGGTTCGGTGGCGTCCCGGTCGGCGGCGGCCTGCTCCAGGGCCGTGAGCAGGGCCTTGAGCCGCAACCGGACCTGCTCGGCGTTCTCCGGGTCCCCGGCGAGGTCCGGGACGGACTCGCGCAGCCGGTCGAGGTCCGCGAGGGCGGCGTCGGCGGGGCTCGGTGCGGCGGGGACGAGGACGTCCCTGAGGTGCGCGGCGAGCCCGGCGGGCGTCGGATGGTCGAAGACCGCGGTGGCGGGCAGGCGCACGCCGGTCGCGGCGTCGAGCCGGCCGCGGATCTCCACGGCGGCGAGCGAGTCCAGCCCGGACTCGGTGAACGGCCGGTCCGGGGCGACGGCGCGGGGTGAGCTGTGGCCGAGCACCGTCGCGGTCTGGGTGAGCACGAGGTCGAGCAGCAGGCTCTCCCGCTCGGCGTCGTCCAGCGGGAGCAGCCGCTCGGCGAGCGAGGCGGCGTCCTGCCGGGCGGGGGTGCCGGAGGGGGCGGTCCGGGCGCGGGTGGGGCGCACCAGGCCGCGCAGGACCGGCGGGAAGTCCGGGTCACCGCCGCGGGTCCGGAGCAGCGGCAGGTCGAACCGGGCCGGGACGAGCAGGGGTTCGGGCCGGCCGAGGGCGGCGTCGAACAGTGCCAGTCCGGTGGCGGAGGCGATCGCCCCGAACCCGGAGCGGACGATGCGGGCGCGTTCGGCCTCGGTCAGGCCGCCCGCCATGCCGTCGTCGGTCTGGTCCCACAGTCCCCAGGCGAGGGAGACGGCGGGCAGTCCGGTGGCGGCCCGGTGCTGGGCGAGGCCGTCCAGGAAGCCGTTGGCGGCGGCGTAGGCGCCCTGTCCGGCGGAGCCGAGGACCCCCGATGCGGAGGAGAAGAGGACGAAGGCGGTGAGGTCGTGGTGCCTGGTGAGTTGGTGGAGGTGCCAGGCGCCGTCGGCCTTGGGGCGGAGGGTGTGGTGGAGGTGTCGGGGGGTGAGGGTGGTGAGGGTGGCGTCGTCGAGGACGCCGGCGGCGTGGATGACGGCGGTGAGGGGGTGGTCGGTGGGGATGGTGTCGAGGAGGGTGGTGAGGGCTTCGCGGTCGGCGGTGTCGCAGGCGGTGATGGTGACGTGGGCGCCGGTGGCGCGTAGGTCGGTGGCGAGTTGTTCGGCGCCGGGGGCGGTGGGGCCGCTGCGGCTGGTGAGCAGGAGGTGGCGCACGCCGTGGGTGGTGACCAGGTGGCGGGCGAGGAGCGCGCCGAGTGAGCCGGTGCCGCCGGTGATCAGCACGGTGCCCTCCGGATCCAGCCCGGCGGGCTCGCTGTGGGCGTCCGTCCTGGCGAGCCGGGGAAGCAGCAAGGTGCCGTCCCGCAGGGCCAGTTGGGACTCGCCGCCGGCGAGGGCGGCGGGCAGGGCGTGCCAGGAGGCGTCCTCGCCGTCGAGGTCCGCCAGCACGATCCGGTCGGGGTACTCCGCCTGGGCGGCGCGGGCCAGACCCCAGACGGCGGACTGCGCGGGATCGACGGGCCGCGGCGGTGCGGCCGGCGCCCCGGCCGGGACGCAGTCGGCGGCGTTCCGGGTGAGCAGGGCCAGCCGGCCCCGGGCGGAACCGCCGTCGGCCAGCCAGGAGCGGACCACGGCGAGCGCCCGCTCCACCGCCGCCAGGGTGGCGGCCGGGCCGGCGGCCGCGTCGGCCGTGACCGGGACGAGGGTGACCTCGGCGTCCCCGGTGACGGGGAGCGCGGCGAGCGGCGCCGGCGCGGGGCCGTCACCGAGCCAGCGGAGCGTGACCGGCTCCGCCGCGCCGGATTCGCCCGGCACCCAGTCGATCCGGTACAGCGCCCCCGCCGCCTCGGCCTGTCGGGCGTCGAGGTCCCGCGCGTCCGCCCGCCGGGCGGCCAGCCGTTCGACGTCCACCACCGGCTCGCCCCGGTCGTCGGCGATCGCCATGGTGACGGCCCCAGGCCCGGCCGGCGCGATCCGCACCCGCAGCCGGCCGGCGCCGGTGGAGTGCACCCGCACGCCCGACCAGGAGAACGGCACCGCCGCCCCCGCGTCGGAGCCCAGGCCGTCCATCGCGGCCGGGTGCTGGGCGGCGTCCCACAGCGCGGGGTGCAGGGCGAAGGCCTGCGGGTCGGCGCCGTCCGGCAGCGCCGCCTCGGCGAACAGCGTGTCGCCGTCGCGCCAGGCGGCGCGCACGCCCCGGAACAGCGGGCCGTACGCCACCCCCTGGGCGGCGAAGGCCTGGTAGAGGCCGTCCACCGGGACGGGCTCGGCTCCGGCGGGCGGCCAGACGCGCAGGTCGTGGCCCGCCGGGGCCGGGTCGTCGGCGGCCAGGACGCCGCTCGCGTGCAGGGTCCACGACGCCGCGCCGGTGGTGTCGTGCGGGCGCGCGTAGAGCCGCAGGGCGCGGCCGCCGGCGCTGTCGGAGGGGTCGGACTCCTCGACCAGCAGCTGGAGTTCGGCCTCCTCCTCCGGCCCGAGGACGAGCGGCGCGTGCAGGGTCAGCTCCCGCACCTGGGCGCAGCCCGCGGCCTCGGCGGCCTGCGCGGCCAGCTCGACGTACAGGGTGCCGGGCACGACGGTGGCGTCGAACAGCCGGTGCTCGGCGAGCCAGGGCGCGCTCTCCGGGGAGAGCCGGCCGGTGCCCACCAGGCGGTCGCTGTCGCCCAGCGGCACCAGGGCGTCGAGCACCGGGTGCCCGCCGCCGCCCGGACCGCGCCGGGAGGCGAAGCCGCGCTGCGGCCAGTAGCGGCTGCGCTGGAAGGCGTAGGTGGGCAGCTCCACGGCGCGCGCTCCGCGCCCGGCGAACACCGCCCGCCAGTCCACCGGGACGCCCTGGACGTGCAGTTCGGCGGCGGCGAGCAGCAGCGCGGCCTCCGGCGGCCGGTTGCGGCGCTGCGCCGCGACGACGACGCCCTGCCCGGCCAGGCTGTCGGCGGCCATCGAGCTGAGCGCGCCCTGCGGCCCCACCTCGACGAACAGTTCGGCGCCCGCCCCGGCCAGGCCGCGTACGGCGTCGTGGAAGAGCACCGCGTCCCGGACGTGGCGGACCCAGTGCTCGGCCGCGGCCGGTTCCTCGGCGGTCACCGGTCGCCCGGTGAGGGCGGAGACCAGCGCGATGCGCGGGGCGTGGTACGTCAGCTTCCGCGCGACCCGCTCGAACCCGGCGAGCATCGGGTCCATCAGCGGGGAGTGGAAGGCGTGGCTGACCCGCAGCCAGGACACCCGGCGCCCGCGTCCGCGCAGCTCGTCGACCACCTCGGCCACCGCCGCGCGCTCGCCGGACAGGACGCTCGCCCGCGGACCGTTGACCGCCGCGACCGCGACCGCGCCCGCCCGGCCGGCGAGCAGGTCGGCGAGTTCGGCCGGCGCCGCCTCGACCGCGGCCATCGCGCCGCCGTCCGGCAGCGCCTGCATCAACCGGCCCCGCGCGGCGACCAGTTCGGCCGCGTCGGCGAGCGAGAGGACGCCCGCCACGTGCGCGGCCGCGAGCTCCCCGACCGAGTGCCCGGCCAGCAGGTCCGGGACGACGCCCCAGGACTCCAGCAGCCGGAACAGCGCCACCTCGAAGGCGAACAGTGCCGGCTGGGCGTACTCCGTCCGGTCGATCAGCTCCTCGGCCCGCGCGTCCCCGGGCCCGGCGAGGACGACCTCGCGCAGCGGGCGCTCGGCCCCGGCGTCCAGGTGCGGTTCGAGGGCGGCGCACGCGGCGTCGAAGGCGTCGGCGAAGACCGGGTACCCGCGGTGCAGTTCGCGCCCCATGCCGGCGGCCTGGCTGCCCTGCCCGGAGAACAGGAACGCCGTCCGGCGCCCCTCCCCGGCCTGCCCGTGCACCACCCCGGCGGCGTCCCGGCCCTCGTGCAGCGCGGTGAGCGCGGCCAGCGCCCGCGGACCGTCCTCGGCCAGGACGACGGCGCGGTGACGCAGGGCGGCGCGGGTGGTGGCGAGCGACCAGGCCACGTCCAGCGGCCGGGCGTCCGGGTGGGCCGCCAGGTGCTCGGCCAGCCGCAGCGCCTGGCCGCGCAGCGCCTCGGGGCTCCGGGCGGACAGCGTCCAGGGCACCACCCGGTCGTCCGGGGCGGCGGGCGGGGTCTGCGGCTCGACGGCCGGCGGCTCCTCGATGACGACGTGCGCGTTGGTGCCGCTGATCCCGAAGGAGGACACCCCGCCGCGCCGGGGGCGCCCGGTGCGCGGCCACGCCCGGGCCTCGTCGAGCAGCCGCACCGCCCCGCTCGACCAGTCGACGTGCGGGGTCGGCTCGGTCAGGTGCAGGGTCTTCGGCAGCCGCTCGTGCCGCAGCGCCTCGACCAGCTTGATGATGCCCGCGAGGCCCGAAGCGGCCTGGGTGTGGCCGAGGTTGGACTTCAGCGAGCCCAGCAGCAGCGGCCGGTCGGCGGCCCGCCGCGCGCCGTACGTGGCGAGCAGCGCCTGGGCCTCGATCGGGTCGCCGAGCCGGGTGCCGGTGCCGTGCGCCTCCACCGCGTCCACGTCGTCGGGGGTCAGCCCGGCGTCGGCGAGGGCGCGGCGGATCACCCGCTCCTGGGCCGGGCCGTTGGGCGCGGTGAGGCCGTTGCTGGCGCCGTCGGAGTTGATGGCGGAGCCGCGCACCACGGCGAGCACCCGGTGGCCCTTGCGCCGGGCGTCGGACAACCGCTCCACCACCAGGACGGCCACGCCCTCGCTCCAGCTGGTGCCGTCCGCGTCGGCGGAGAAGGAGCGGCACCGGCCGCTCGGCGAGAGCACCCGCTGCCGGTTGAACTCGGTGAACAGCAGCGGACTGGTCATCAGGGTGACGCCGCCCACCAGCGCCAGGTCGCAGTCGCCGCGCCGCAGGGCCTGGCCGGCCCAGTGCAGTGCCACCAGGGAGGACGAGCAGGCGGTGTCGACGGTGACCGCCGGCCCGCCGAACCCGAAGGCGTACGCCAGCCGGCCGGACAGCACGCTGGCGGTGTTGCCCGTCCCGATGTACCCCTCCAGGTCGTCCTTGCCGGTGGCCAGCACCCGGGGGTAGTCCTGGCCGTTGGTGCCGACGAAGACGCCGACCGGGCCTTCGGCGGCCGTCGCCACCGGGTCGATGCCGCCGCGTTCGAACGCCTCCCAGGAGGTCTCAAGGAGCAGGCGCTGCTGCGGGTCCATGGCGAGGGCCTCGCGCGGGGAGATCCCGAAGAAGGCCGCGTCGAAGTCGGCGACGGTGTCGATGAAGCCGCCCTGGCGGGCGTAGGTGGTGCCGGGCCGGTCGGGGTCGGGGTGGTAGAGGCCGGTGAAGTCCCAGCCGCGGTCGGTGGGGAAGTCGCCGATGACGTCCGCCCCGGTGTCCAGGACCTCCCAGAGCTGTTCCGGGGAGCGGACGTCGCCGGGGAAGCGGCAGGCCATCGCGACGATCGCGAGCGGTTCGGCGGGGTCGTCGGCTGGCCTGCGCGGGGTGTCGGCGTCCTCGTCGTCCCGTGCGCCGGTGAGGGCGAGGACGTGGTCGACGACGGCCCGGGGGGTGGGGTGGTCGAACACCAGGGTCGCGGTGAGCCGCAGGCCGGTCGCCGCGCCGAGCCGGTTGCGCAGCTGGACGGCGGTGAGCGAGTCGAGCCCGAGCTCCTGGAAGCGCTGGTCGGTGCCGATCGCCCGGGCGTCGGCGTGGCCGAGCACGGCGGCGATCTCGGTGCGGACGAGGTCGAGCAGGAACTCCCGGCGGGCGGCCGGTTCCAGGGCCCCCAGCGCGGTCCCGGGGGCCGGGGCGGGGCCGGGGCGGTCGGGCCGCGTGGAGGACCGCAGCGTCAGCACCGCCTGGCCCGCGTGCCGGGCCCGGCCCAGGTGTTCGAACGCCTCGGCGGCGCGCCGGACGTCCCAGGCGGGGACGGCCGGCGGGGGCAGCGTGCCGTCCGCGAACAGCGCGGCCAGCTCGCCGAGGACGGCCCGCAGGCGGTCCGGACCGGCGTCCGCGAGGTCGGCGACCAGGTACCGCACGCCCGGGTGGTCGGCGGCGACCCGCCCGGCGTCGCGCCGGTCGGTGCGTCCGGTCTCCACGAAGCGGCCGCCGTGCGGCAGCAGCCGCAGCGAGGCGTCGGTGGACTCCCCGGCGAGGCAGTTCAGCACGACGTCGGCGCCGCGTCCGCCGGTGGCGGCGAGCAGCTCCGGCGCGAAGCCGGGATCGGCCGACGAGGCCAGGAGCTCCTGGGGCAGGCCCAGCGCCAGCAGCGCCTCCCGGTGCTCGGGAAGGTCGGTGGCGAGGACGTTCGCCCCCAGGTGGCGGGCCAGGTGGACGGCGGCCAGCCCGGCGCCGCCGCTCGCGGCGTGCACCAGGACGGTCTCGCCGGACCGGAGCCCGGCGAGACCGACCAGGGCGTGGTGCGCGGTCAGGTGGGCGAGCGGCGCGGCGGCGCCCTGCTCGAAGGTCCAGCCGGCCGGGAGGGCGCAGGACAGCCGGTGGTCGGTGACCGCGACCGGGCCGGCCGCTCCGTCCGGGAACAGGCCCATCACCCGGTCGCCCGGGGCGAGCCCGCCGACCTCGGCGCCGACCTCCAGGACCACGCCCGCCGCCTCCAGTCCCAGCCCGCCGCCGGTGTCGCCGTGCAGGGCCAGGCCGAGGCCGACCAGGACGTCCCCGAAGTGCAGGCCGACGGCGCGGACGGCGACCCTGACCTCGCCCGGTCCGAGCGGGCGGTCCGCCTCGGGGGACGGCACCGGGGCGAGGGTGGCGAGGTCGCCGGGCTCGGTGACGGCGAGCCGCCAGGCCGTCCCGGGCCCGCCGGGCGCCGGGGCACCGGACGGCTCGGCGGCCGGGGTGGGCTCGGCGGCCGGGGTGGGCTCGTCGGCGGCCAGCCAGTAGCGGCTGCGCCGGAAGGCGTAGGTGGGCAGGCCGACGCTCCGGGCCGGGCCGAAGTAGCGGTCGGCGTCCAGCCGGGCGCCGCCCGCGACCGCCTCGGCGACCGCGTCGGCGAACCGGTCCGGGTTTCCGTGGTCGCGGTGCAGCGAGCCGACGACGACGGCCTCGGTGCCGGCCTCCTCGACGGTCTCCTGCAGAGCCTGGGTGAGCACGGGGTGCGGACCGCACTCGATGAACAGGTCGAAGCCGTCCGCCAGCATGGCGCGGGTGGCCCGCTCGAACTCCACCGGCTGCCGCAGGCTGCGGTACCAGAACCCGGCGTCCTGGGCGTACGGTTCGAGCAGCCCGCCGGTGGCCGGCGAGTACATCGGGATCCTTGGCTGACGTGCCGTCACTGTACCGAGCAGGGAGGTCAGTTCCTCCCGGACGGACTCCACCTGGGGGGTGTGCGAGGCGTAGTCCAACGGGATCCGCCGGGCCCAGACGCCCTCCGCCTCGCAGCGTGCCCGCAGCTCCTCGACCGCCCGGTTCGGTCCCGCGACCACCACCGAGCGCGGGCCGTTGACCGCCGCGACGGTCAACGCGCCCCGCCATTCGGCGAGTTGCTCGCGGATCCGGTCGGGCGTGGCGGACACCGCGAGCATCCCGCCGTCGAGCCGGCCGAGCGACACCAGGGCCCGGGCGCGCAGCGCCACCACCCGGGCCGCGTCCGGCAGCGACAGCGCGCCGCTGACGGCGGCGGCCGCGATCTCGCCCTGGGAGTGGCCCAGCACCCCGGACACCTCGACGCCGCAGGACTCCCAGAGCGCGGCCAGCGACACCGTCACCGCCCAGAGCGCGGGTTGGGCGACGTCGGTGCGCTCCGGCCGCGGCGCGCCCGGTGCGCCGCGCAGGACGTCGGTCAGCGACCAGTCCACGTGCGGGCGAAGCGCCTCGGCGCACTCCGCCAGGCGGCGGGCGAACACGGGGGAGGAGTCGAGCAGTTCGGCGGCCATGCCGGCCCACTGGCTGCCGGCGCCGGGGAAGACCAGGGCGGCCCGGCCGGAGCCGGCGAGCGACCGGGCGACCCTGGCGGCGGGCGCGCCCGGGGCCGTGCCGGTCGCCAACGCGTCCAGTCCGGCGAGGAGTTCGGCGCGGTCCCGGCCGGTCACGGCGGCCCGGTGGGGGAAGGCCGTCCGGGTGCGCAGCAGCGACCAGCCGACGCTGCCGGGGTCCAGCCCCGGCTCGGCGCGCAGGTGGGCGGCCAGCCGCTCGGCCTGGGCGGGCAGGGCCTCGGCGCTCCGGGCGGACAGCAGCCACAGCGGCGGGAGGCCGGAGGGTTCGGCGGCCGGTGCGGGCGGCCGCTCGGAGTCGGCCTCCTCGGCCGGGACGTCCGGGGCCTGTTCGAGCAGCACGTGCGCGTTGGTGCCGCTGATGCCGAAGGCGGAGACGCCCGCCCGGCGCGGCTCGCCGGTGTCCGTCCACGGGCGGGCCTCGGTGAGCAGTTCCAGCGGGCCGTCGGACCAGTCCACGTGCGGCGACGGCCGGTCGGCGTGCAGGGTGCGCGGCAGGACGCCGTGGCGCATCGCCATCACCGTCTTGATCACCCCGGCGACGCCCGCCGCGGCCTGGGTGTGGCCGAGGTTGGACTTGAGCGAGCCCAGCCAGAGCGGCCGGTCGGCGGCCCGGCCCTCCCGGAACACCTCCTGCAGCGCCTGGGCCTCGATCGGGTCGCCGAGGGTGGTGCCGGTGCCGTGCGCCTCGATGACGTCGATCTGGGCGGGCCGCAGCCGGGCGTTGTCCAGCGCCTGGCGGATGACGCGCTGCTGGGCGGGCCCGTTGGGCGCGGTCAGCGCGCCGCTGGCGCCGTCCTGGTTGACGGCGCTGCCGCGGACCAGGGCGAGCACGGGGTGGCCGTTGGCACGGGCGACGGACAGCCGTTCGAGCAGCAGCAGCGCGGCGCCCTCCGACCAGCCGGTACCGTCCGCGTCCGCGCCGAAGGCCTTGCAGCGGCCGTCCGGTGCCAGGCCGCGCTGGCGGCTGAAGCCGACGAAGGTGGCCGGCGTCGCCATCAGCGACACCCCGCCGGCCAGGGCGAGGTCGCAGTCGCCCTGGCGCAGCGCCTGGGCGGCCAGGTGCAGGGCGACCAGGGAGGAGGAGCAGGCGGTGTCGACGGTCACCGCCGGGCCCTCCAGGCCGAAGGTGTACGCGATCCGGCCGGAGGCGACGCTGCCCGCGCTGCCGGTGCCGAGGTACCCCTCGGTGTCCTCGTCCGGCCGGCGCACGCGGCTGCCGTAGTCGTTGTACATCACCCCGGCGAAGACGCCGGTCCGGCTGCCGCGCAGCCGCTCGGCGGGCAGCCCGGCCCGCTCGAAGGCCTCCCAGGCGACCTCCAGCAGCAGGCGCTGCTGCGGGTCCATGGCCAGGGCCTCGCGCGGGCTGATCCCGAAGAAGGCGGGGTCGAAGTCGGCGTAGCCGTCGACGAATCCGCCGTGCCGGGTGGTGGAGGTACCGGCGTGGTCCGGGTCCGGGTGGTAGAGCGCGTCGAGGTCCCAGCCCCGGTCGGTGGGGAAGCCGGAGACGGCGTCGGTGCCGTCGGCCACCAGCCGCCACAGCTCCTCGGGCGAGTGGACGCCGCCCGGCAGTCTGCAGCTCATCGCCACGACGGCGATCGGCTCGTGGGCCGCCTCCTCGATCTCGTCCAGGCGCCGGCGGGTCTGCTGCAGGTCGCCGGCCATCCATCGGAGGTAGTCGACGAGCTTCTCGTCCTTCTCGTCGTCGGCCATCGGAACCTCACTCGTCGTCATGTCGCGGGAAACGGGTCGGGCGTGCCGGCCCGGGGGTGGTCGTGGGCGGTGGTCAGGGCCTTCTGAGGTTCTCGTCGATGAAGGCGAGCAGTTCGTCCCGGCCGAGACCGGCGAGGGCGGGGTCGGGCGCCGCCGGGTGTTCCGCCGCCTGTTCGGCTGCCGGGGCAGCGGGGGCCGCGGTCCCGGCCGGACCGTCGTCGAGCCGCTCCAGCAGGTGGGCGGCCAGGCGTGCGGGGGTGGGATGGTCGAAGACCAGCGTGGTCGGCAGCTGGAGGCCGCACAACTCGCCGATCCGGTTGCGCAGTTCCACCGCCGTGAGGGAGTCGAAGCCCAGGTCGAGCAGCCGGTCGTGGGCCGCCACGGCGGCGTGCGAGGGCCCGCCGAGGACCTTGGCGACCTCACGGCGCACCAGGTCGCCCAGCAGGTGCTCGCGCTGCCCCGCTGCCGTGTCCCGCAGCCGCTCCCGCCACGCGGGGGCGGGCGCCGGGCGGGCGGCGGCGCGGCGGTGGTGGACCGGGCGGGCGCCGCCGGCGGCCAGCTCCTTCAGGACCGGGGAGAGCACGCCCTGGTCGGCGCGGGCCCGCAGCACGGCGGGGTCGAGCCGGACCGGGGCGAGCGCCGCCGCGCCCAGGCCGAGCGCGGCGTCGAACAGGGCCAGTGCCTCCGGCGGTTCCAGGGCGGCGATGCCCGCCCTTGCCAGCCGGGCCCGGTCGGCCTCGTCGAAGGCGCCGGCCATGCCCGCCCCGCCACCCCACCAGCCCCAGGCGAGCGCGGTGGCGGGCAGTCCGAGGGCGCGGCGGTGCTCGGCGAGGCCGTCCAGGAAGGCGTTGGCGGCCGCGTAGTTGCCCTGCCCGGCGGAACCGAGCGTGCCGGCGACGGAGGAGTACAGCACGAACGCGGCGGGCTTCAGCTCCCTGGTCAGCTCGTGCAGGTGCCAGGCCGCGTCGGCCTTGGGGCGCAGCACCCGGTCGAGGCTCCCGGGCGTGAGCGATTCGAGCACGCCGTCGTCGAGCGCCCCGGCGCAGTGCACCACGGCGGCGAGCGGCCGGTCGGCGGGCAGGGTGTCGAGGAGCCGCGCGAGGGCGGTGCGGTCGGACACGTCGCAGGCGGCGATCCGCACCTGGGCGCCCAGTTCGCCGAGTTCGGCGGCCAGCCGGTCGGCTCCGGGCGTGTCCGGGCCGCGCCGGCCGACCAGCAGCAGGGAGCGGACGCCGTGCCCGGTGACCAGGTGCCGGGCGAGCAGCGCGCCCAGGCCGCCGGTGCCGCCGGTGACCAGCACGGTGCCCTCGGGCCCGAACACCGGCGCGGCGGGCGGGCCGGACGGGCCGGGCGCCGCGGTGAGCCGGGGCACCAGGGCGGCGCCGGCGCGCACCGCGAACTGGGGCTCGCCGGAGCCGACGGCCGCGGGCAGCGCCGCGTCGGCGCCGAGGCGGGTGTCGACCAGCACGACCCGGCCGGGGTGCTCGCTCTGGACGGACCGCACCAGGCCCCACACCGCGGCCGCGGCCGGATCGACCGCCGGGTCCTCGGGCGTGGCGGCCACCGCGTCGCGGGTCGCCAGGACCAGCCGGGTGGCGTCCAGGCGCTGGTCGGAGGTCCAGCAGCGGAGCAGGGCGGTGGTGTGGTTGACCGCCGTCCGGGTGCGCTCCGGAACGCTGCCGCCGGTGCCGGCGGCCGCCCGGACGGACACCGCGTCCGGCGCCGGGGTGCCGTGCTCGACGGCGGCGAACAGCGCGTCGACGTCGGCGTACCGGACGGTCCTGGTGCCGGGAGGCCCGGCCGGGGCGTCCGGGCCGATCGCGGCCCAGCTCTCCTCGGCGGGCACCGGGTCGGCGGGCGCGGGGCGCCAGCGCAGCTCGTACAGCGGGCGGTCGGCGGCGGCGCCGGGGCCGGCGGGGCGCAGCAGCAGCGAGCCGACGGTCGCGACGGGCGCCCCGGTGGCGTCCGCGAGGTCGAGCGCCAGGGTGTCGCCGTCGACGGTGATCCGCACCCGCAGCCGGTCCGCGCCGGTGGCGTGCAGCGCCACCTCGGACCAGGTGAACGGCAGCCGCGGTACGGCGGCGGGCGCGTCCGCGTCCGCGTCCGGGCCGAGGAGGGCGGCGGCGTGCAGGGCGGCGTCGAGCAGGGCGGGGTGCAGGCCGTACCGGCCGGCCCCGGCGCCGGCCCGCTCGGGCAGCGCCACCTCGGCGAGGACCCGGCCGTCGTGGATCCAGGCCGCGCCCAGACCCCGGAAGGCCGGGCCGTACCCCACCCCGGTGGCTGCCATCCGCTCGTACAGGCCGTCGACCTCGACGGGGACGGCGCCGGGCGGCGGCCACTCGGCCAGGGACGCTCCGGGGGGTGTCCCCTCGGCCAGGACGCCGGTGGCGTGCAGGGTCCAGTGCGCGCCCCGGGCGGCCCGGTCGGGGCGGGCGTACACCGACAGCGGGCGGCGCCCGTCGGCGGTGGGCTCGGCGATCCGGATGCGCAGTCGCACGCCGTCCTGGTCCCGTTCGGGCAGCACCAGCGGGCTGCGCAGGGTGAGTTCGGCCAGTCGGTCGCAGCCCAGGTGGGCGCCCGCCTCCAGCGCGAGTTCCACGAAGGCGGCGCCGGGCAGCAGGACCTCGCCGCGTACGGCGTGGTCGGCCAGCCAGGGGTGGGTGGCGCGGGAGAGCCGTCCGGTGCACAGCAGCTCGTCGCTGTCGGGCAGTTCGACGAACGCGCCGAGCAGCGGGTGGCCGGAGGTGTCGAGGCCGGCGCTCGCCGGGCCGGGGCCGTCCGGGTCCGGGTCGGGCGAGGCGGGCAGCCAGTAGTGCTCCGGCTGGAAGGCGTACGTCGGCAGGTCGACCCGCCGCGCGCCGGAGCCGGCGAAGTACGCCGCCCAGTCGACGGCCGTGCCGCGTACGTGCAGTCGGCCCAGCGCGTCGGCCAGCGCGTCCGGTTCGGGCCGGTCGCGGCGCAGTGCGGCGACCGTCCGGCCGGCCTCGTCACCGGCGGCGAGGGTGGCGAGCGAGCCGTCCGGGCCGACGTCCAGCAGGGTGGTCACGCCGTCCTCGGTCAGCTGCCGTACGGCGTCGTGGAACCGGACGGGCCGGCGGACCTGCTCGGCCCAGTAGTCCGGCGAGCCGAGCTCCTGCGCCGTAGCCGGGCGCCCGGTCACCGTGGAGACGATCGGGATCCCGGCCTGACGATACGTCAGTGAAGCGGCGACCGCGCGGAGTTCGTCCAGCATCGGGTCCATGGCGGGGGAGTGGAAGGCGTGGCTGACCCGCAGCCTCGTGGTCCGCCGGCCGCGCCCGCCCAGCTGCTCGGCGATCGCCAGCACCGCGTCCGTCCGGCCGGAGAGGACCACGGCGGACGGCCCGTTGACGGCGGCGAGGGCCGCGCCCTCGGTCAGCAGCGGCGACACCTCGGCCTCGGCGGCGGCCACCGCCACCATCGCCCCGCCCGGCGGAAGGGCCTGCATCAGCCGCGCCCGGGCGGTCACCAGCGTGGCCGCGTCGGCCAGGTCCAGCACTCCGGCGACGTGTACGGCGGCGAGTTCCCCCACGGAGTGGCCGGCCAGCACGTCCGGCCGTACGCCCCAGGACTCCAGCAGCCGGAACAGCGCCACCTCGACCGCGAACAGGGCGGGCTGGGTGTACTCGGTACGGTCCAGCAGCCCGGCCGCCTCGGAGTCCGGCGCGGCGTCGAGCACCTCCCGCAGCGGGCGCGGCAGGTGCCGGTCCAGCTCGGCGCAGACCTCGTCGAAGGCCGCGGCGAACACCGGGTGACGCATGTGGAGGCCGCGGCCCATGCCGAGCCGCTGGCTGCCCTGGCCGGCGAACAGGAAGGCCAGCCGCCCGCCGGTGGGCCGCCCGGGCGGCACCGGGCCGGCGATCAGTTCGTCCAGTCGCTCCAGGAAGTCCGTACGGGTCGTGGACACCAGCGCGGCCCGGTGCTCGAAGGCCGTCCGTCCGGTGGCCAGCGAGTAGCCGAGGTCGATCGGGCGCAGGTCCGGCCGTTCGTCGAGGCGTTCGCGCAGCCGGACGGCCTGGGCGCGCAGCCCCTCGGCGCTGCGGGCGGACAGCAGCCACGGCACGGCCGCGCCGTCGGTGCGGCGCGGCGGCGTGGCGGCCCGGGCCGCGGCCCGCTCCACCGGGGCCTGTTCCAGGATGACGTGGGCGTTGGTGCCGCTGATGCCGAAGGAGGAGACGCCGGCTCGGCGGGGGTGGCCGGCGGCGGGCCAGGGGGTGTTCTCGGTGAGGAGGGCGACGGTGCCGGAGGACCAGTCGACGTGGGGGGTGGGTCGGTCGATGTGGAGGGTGCGGGGCAGGGTGCCGTGGCGCATGGCCATGACCATCTTGATGACGCCGGCGACGCCGGCGGCGGCCTGGGTGTGGCCGAGGTTGGACTTGACGGAGCCGAGGTGGAGCGGCTGTCGGGGGGTGCGGTGGGGGCCGTAGACGGCGTGGATGGCTTCGGCCTCGATCGGGTCGCCGAGGGTGGTGCCGGTGCCGTGGGCCTCGATGGCGTCGATGTCGGTGGTGGTGAGGCCGGCGTTGGTGAGGGCCTGGCGCAGGACGCGTTCCTGGGCGGGGCCGTTGGGGGCGGTGAGGCCGTTGCTGGCGCCGTCCTGGTTGACGGCGCTGCCGCGCAGCAGGGCGAGGACGGGGTGCCCGTTGCGCCGTGCGTCGGAGAGGCGTTCCAGCAGCAGGACGCCGGCGCCCTCGCCCCAGCCGGTGCCGTCCGCCGCCGCGGCGAACGGCTTGCACCGCCCGTCGGGGGCAAGCCCGCGCTGGCGGGAGAACTCGACGAACGGCGTGGGCGTCGACATCACCGTCACCCCGCCGGCGAGGGCGAGGTCGCTCTCGCCCGAGCGCAGCGACTGGGCGGCCAGGTGCAGCGCCACCAGCGAGGACGAGCAGGCGGTGTCGACGGAGACGGCCGGGCCCTCCAGCCCCAGCGCGTACGCCACCCGGCCGGAGGCCACACTGCCGGCCGTCCCGGAGCCGAGGTAGCCCTCGACCTCCGCGGGCACCCGGCGCGCCCACGAGCCGTAGTCGTGGTACATCACGCCCGCGAAGACGCCGGTCCGGCTGCCGCGCAGGCCGGTCGGGTCGATGCCGGCCCGTTCGACGGCCTCCCAGCCGGTCTCCAGCAGCAGCCGCTGCTGCGGGTCCATGGCGAGCGCCTCGCGCGGGTTGATCCCGAAGAACGCGGCGTCGAACGCGGTGGCGTCGCGCAGGAACGCCCCGTGGCGCGCGTAGCTCTTGCCCGGCTTGCCCGGGTCCGGGTCGTACAGCCCGGCGAGGTCCCAGCCGCGGTCCCCGGGCAGCTCGCCGACGGCGTTGACGCCGTTCGCGACCAGCGCCCACAGGGCCTCGGGGGTGGTGACGCCCCCGGGGTAGCGGCAGGCCATCGCGACGATCGCGATCGGCTCCTCGGCGGTGGGCGCCGCCGCGCGCGCCGGGACCGGCGCGGCCTCCTCGGCGCCCAGCAGCCGGGACGCCAGGTAGCCCGCCAGCTCCTGCGGGGTGGGGCGGTCGAAGACCAGCCCGGCGGGGAGCGTCAGACCGGTCAGCGCGCCCAGCCGGTTGCGCAGTTCGAGCGCGGTCAGGGAGTCCATGCCCAGCTGGGCGAAGGCCCGGCCGTCCTGGGACTCGTCCAGGGCGTCGAGCCCGAGGACGGCCGCGGCCTCGGCCCGTACCGCGGCGGCCAGTTCGCGCAGCCGCTCCGTCTCGTCCAGGGTGCGCACCCGGGCGGACAGCCCGGCCGTCGGGGCGGGCACCGGGGCGGGCGCCGGGGCGGGCACCGGGGCGGGCGCCGGGGCGGGGCGGTGGACCGGCTCCGGACGGACCAGGGCGCGCAGCAGCGGCGCGAGCGGGGCCGTTCCGGGAGCGCCCCCGGCGCCTGCCGCCGGGGCGGCGGGGTCGAGGCGCGCCGGTGCGAGGAACGGCTCGTCGGCGGCCAGCGCGGCGTCCAGCAGGGCCAGCCCGTGCGCGGTGCTCAACGGCCGTACGCCCACCCGGGCGAGGCGGGACAGGTCGGCCTCGTCGAGTCCGGCGGTCAGCCCGCTGCGCTCCGCCCACAGCCCCCAGGCCAGCGAGGTCGCGGGCAGGCCGAGGCCCCGGCGGTGGACGGCGAGGGCGTCCAGGAAGGCGTTGGCGGCGGCGTAGTTGCCCTGGCCGGCCGAGCCGAGCAGCCCGGCGGCCGAGGAGAACAGCACGAAGGCCGAGAGGTCCAGGCCCTGCGTCAACTCGTGCAGGTGGAAGGCGGCATGGGCCTTCGGGCGCAGGACGCCCGCCAGCCGCTCGGCGGTCAGCGAGCCGATCGCGCCGTCGTCCAGGACTCCGGCGGCGTGCACCACGGCCGTCAGCGGGTGCTCGGCGGGTACGCCCGCCAGCAGGGCCGCCACCTGCGCGCGGTCGGCGAGGTCGCAGCCGGCCACCGTGGCCCGGGCCCCCAGCTCGGCCAGCTCGGCCGCCAACTCCCGCACACCGGGGGACTGTTCACCGCTGCGACTGGCCAACAGCAGGTGCCGCGCGCCGTGCTCGGAGACCAGGTGGCGGGCGACGAGCCGGCCGAGCAGCCCGGTCCCGCCGGTGATCAGCACCGTGGCGTCCGGGTCGAGCGGACGCGGCGACCGCAGCGCGGGGACGTCCACCCGGGCCAGCCGGGGCAGCCGTACGGTGCCCGCGCGCAGGGCCAGTTGGGGCTCCTCGCCGGCCGCCGCGAGCGACAGCGCGCGGGCGGAGGCGGGGGTGTCGTCGAGGTCGGCGAGGACCAGGCGACCGGGGTGCTCGGTCTGCGCGGAGCGCAGCAGCCCCCAGACGGCGGCCTCGGCGGGGTCGGGCGTCTCGCCGCCGGCCACGGCCACGGCGGAGCGGGTCACCAGGACCAGCCGTGCCGGGGCCAACCGCTCCTCGGCCAGCCACTCCTGGACCAGGGCCAGCGCCCGCGCCGTCGTCGCCAGGGCCCGGTCGGCGGTGGAGTCCGGGTCGGCGGCGTCCGCCGGGCGGACGGCGGTGAACACCAGGTCCGGCACCGGCTCGCCGGCGTCGAGCGCGGCGCGCAGCGCGGTGAGGTCGGCCCAGCGCGGCGCCGGCTCACCCGGCAGCAGGTCGTCCGCGCCGAGCACCGCCGGCCGTCCGGTCGGGGCCGGTGCCACCGGGGCGGGTGCGGCGGGCCAGTCGAGCCGGTAGAGCCCGCTCTCCCCGGCCTCCGGCCGCCCGGCCGTCAGGTCCGCCGGTGCCGGGCGCAGCACGACGGCCCCGACGGAGGCCACCGGGCGCCCGTCCGCGTCGTGGGCGGTGAGCGTGGCCTCGCCCGGCCCGGCGAGGCTGAGGCGCACCCGCAGGGCGGCCGCGCCGCGGATCGGCGCCGACACCTGTTGCCAGGCGAACGGCAGCACGGCCGGAGCCTCGGCGTCCGCGACCAGGCCGATGGTGTGCAGGGCCGCGTCGAACAGGGCCGGGTGCACCGTGTACCGCTCGGCCTCGGCCTGTTCGGCGCCGGTCAGGGCCACCTCGGCGAGGACGTCCTCGCCGCTGCGCCAGGCCCGGACCAGGTTCCGGAACGCCGGGCCGTAGCCGTAGCCCCGGCCGGCCAGTCGCTCGTACAGGTCGGCGGTGTCGATCGCCGTGGCGCCGGGCGGCGGCCACTCCTCGGCCCGGTCGGCGGGCCGCTCGGGATGCGGGGCGAGCAGCCCCGCGGCGTGCCGCGTCCACGGCAGGCCCGCGCCGGCGTGTTCGGCGCGGGAGAAGATCCGGATGCTCCGGCGGCCCGCTTCGTCGGCCGCGCCCACCGCCACCTGGAGGGCGACGCCGCCGGCCGGCGGGGGCAGCAGCGGCGCGGTGAGGCCGAGTTCGTCGACCGACGCGCAGCCGACCTGCTCGCCGGCGCGGAGCGCGAGTTCGACGAAGGCGGTGCCGGGCAGCAGGACGGCGCCGGCCACCCGGTGGTCCCCGAGCCAGGGCTGTGCGCCCTCGGCCAGCCGGCCGGTGAGGACGTACTCGTCGGTTCCCGCGAGGTGCAGCACCGAGGACAGCAGCGGATGGTCCACCGGCCGCTGACCGGTCGCGTGCGACGCGACCCCGGCCGGGGCGGCGGGGGCGTCCAGCCAGTACCGGGTGCGCTGGAAGGGGTAGGTGGGCAGCTCGACCGCGGGGCGGTCGGCGGCGCCGAGGACGGCCGTCCAGTCCACGTCGAGCCCCTGGGCGAAGTCCTCGGCGGCGGCCGGGACCTGCCCGCCGGGGGCCACCACGCCCTCGCTGCCGGCCGCGACGGCGGCGAGCCCGGCGAGCAGCTCCTCGCGGTCCCGGCCGACCACGACGGCGCGGTGCTCGAAGGCCGACCGGGTGGTGGCCAGGGCGCGGGCCACGGCCGCCGGGTCGGGTGCGGGCTGCCCGGCGGCCAGGGCGAGCAGCTGCTCGGCCCGGGCCCGCAGCGCGCCGGGCGTCCGCCCGGAGAGCACCCACGGGAGGACCTCGGGGCGGCCGGCGGCCGCCGGGGCGGGTTCGGGTTCGGGCCGGGGCTGTTCCAGGATGACGTGGGCGTTGGTGCCGCTGATGCCGAAGGAGGAGACGGCGGCCCGGCGCGGGTCGTCGCCGGTGGTCCAGGGGGTGTTCTCGGTGAGCAGCGTCACCGTGCCGGCGGACCAGTCGACGTGCGGGGTCGGCTCGTCCACGTGGAGGGTGCGGGGCAGGACGCCGTGGCGCATCGCCATGACCATCTTGATCACCCCGGCGACGCCGGCGGCGGCCTGCGGGTGGCCGATGTTGGACTTCACCGAACCGAGCCGGACCGGGCGGTCCGCCGGGCGGTGCCGCCCGTAGGTCGCCAGCAGGGCCCGGGCCTCGATCGGGTCGCCGAGGGTGGTGCCGGTGCCGTGCGCCTCGATGGCGTCGACGTCGGCGGGGGTGAGTCCGGCGTTGGCGAGGGCCTGGCGGATCACCCGTTCCTGGGCGGGGCCGTTGGGGGCGGTGAGGCCGTTGCTGGCACCGTCCTGGTTGACGGCGCTGCCGCGGACCACGGCGAGGACGGGGTGGCCGTTGGCGCGGGCGTCGGAGAGCCGCTCCAGGACCAGGACGCCGGCGCCCTCGCCCCAGCCGGTGCCGTCCGCCGAGGCGGCGAAGGGCTTGCAGCGGCCGTCGGGGGCGAGCCCGCGCTGGCGGGAGAACTCGACGAAGACGCCGGGGCTCGACATCACCGTCACCCCGCCGGCCAGCGCCAGCGAGCACTCGCCCGAGCGCAGCGACCGGGCGGCCAGGTGCAGCGCCACCAGGGAGGTGGAGCAGGCGGTGTCGATGCTGACGGCCGGGCCCTCCAGCCCCAGCGCGTAGGCGAGCCGGCCGGAGACCACGCTCGCGGCGCTGCCGGTCAGCACGTAGCCGTCGGCGGTGCCGGCCGGCTCCGCCAGACGCGGGCCGTACTCGCCGTTGGAGGCGCCGACGTAGACCCCGGTGTCGCTGCCGCGCAGGGTGGCCGGGTCGATGCCGGCCCGTTCGACGGCCTCCCAGCCGGTCTCCAGCAGCAGCCGCTGCTGCGGGTCCATCGCGAGTGCCTCGCGCGGGCTGATCCCGAAGAACGCGGCGTCGAACTCGCCCGCGTCGTAGAGGAATCCGCCGTGCCGGCTGTACGAGGTGCCGGGCCGTCCAGGCTCCGGGTGGAACAGCCGCCCGACGTCCCAGCCGCGGTCGTCGGGCAGGTCGCCGATCGCGTCGGTGCCGGAGAGGACGAGGTCCCACAGGCCGTCGGGGGAGGTCACGCCGCCGGGGTAGCGGCAGGCCATGCCGACGATCGCGATCGGCTCGTCGTCCTCGGCGGCCCGCGCCGCGGGGGCGGGGGCCGGCCGGGCGTCGTCGCCGGTGAGTTCGGCGAGGACGACCTCGGCCACCGCGCGCGGGGTGGGGTGGTCGTACACCAGGGTGGGGGACAGCCGCAGTCCGGTCGCGGCGTTCAGCCGGTTGCGCAGTTCCACGGCCGTCAGCGAGGTGAGCCCCAGCTCGGAGAAGACCCGGTGCTCCCTGACCTGCTCGGCGGAGGCGTAGCCGAGGACGGTCGCGACGGCCCCGCGCACGACCTCCGACACCGCCTCCGCGCGCCGCAGCGGATCGAGTCCGGCCAGCCGGCGGGCCGGCCCCTCGCCGTCCGGGCCGGGGGCGGGCGAACCGGCGGCCGCCGAGCGGGCCTCGGGGACGGTGTCGAACAGCGGGCGCGGACGGGTGAGCGTGACGGCGGGGACGAGGGCGTCCCAGTCGACCCGGGCCACGGTCACGCAGTCGTCGTCGGCGGCGAGCGCCCCCTCCAGCGCGGCGAGGCCCTGCTCGGGGGCGAGACCGGGCAGGCCGAGGCGGTGGAGCTGGTCCGCGACGGCGGTGCCGGTCGCCATCCCGGCACCGGCCCACGGCCCCCAGGCGATGGAGGTGGCCGGCAGGCCCTGGGCGCGGCGGTGCTCCGCGAGGGCGTCGAGGAAGGCGTTGCCGGGGGCGTAGCCGCCCTGCCCGGGCAGGCCCCAGGTGGCGGCCACGGAGGAGAAGAGCACGAAGGCGGACAGGTCGGCGCCCCGGGTCAGCTCGTCCAGGTTCCGCGCGGCGGTGGCCTTGGCGCGCAGCGCCCGGTCCAGCCGTTCGGGGGTGAGGGCGTCGATCAGGGCGTCGTCGAGCTGTCCGGCGGCGTGCACCACGGTGGTCAGCGGGAGGTCGTCCGGCAGCGCGGCGAGGACGGCGGCGAGCGCGTCCCGGTCGGCCGCGTCGCAGGCGGCGAACGTGACGCGGGCACCGAGCGCGACCAGTTCGGCCCGCAACTCCTCGGCGCCGGGAGCCTGTTCGCCGCGGCGGCTGACCAGCAGCAGGTGTTCGGCGCCGGCCCGCGCCAGCCGCCGGGCGACCAGCGCGCCGAGCGCCCCGGTGCCGCCGGTGACCAGGGCGGTGCCCCGGGTGCGCCAGGTGCGGTGGGCGTGCGGCGGGGCGGGGGAGCGTTCGAGGCGGCGGGTGAACACCCCGAGCGGCCGGACCGCGAGCTGGTCCTCCACGCCGTCGCCGGTCAGCAGCTCGGCCAGGTGGGCCGCGGACGCGTCGTCGGCCTCGGCGGGCAGGTCGACCAGGCCGCCCCAGCGCTCGGGGTGCTCCAGGGCGACGATCCGCCCCAGGCCCCACAGTTGGGCCTGCTCCGGGTCGCGCACCCGGTCCCCGTCCCCGGTGCCCACGGCGCCGCTGGTGGCGTACCAGACCGGGGCGGCCTGCTCCAGCTCGCCGAGGGCCTGGGTCAGCGCGAGCGAGGCGGCCAGACCGGCGGGTACGGACGGGTGGTCGGCCGGCGATCCTTCGGCCAGGGCGAGCAGGGACAGCACTCCGGTCGGGCGGAACCCGTCCAGTGCGGCGCGCAGCCGCTCGGCGACGCCGGTCCGGTCCGCGGCCGGGTCGACGGCGACCTGCCGGACCTCGGCGCCCCGGACGGTCAGCGCCCGTACGGCCGCCTCCGTCCACGGACCGCTCCGCCCGGCTCCCGCCGGGACGGCCAGCAGCCAGCGTCCGCCGGGGGTGGCGTCCGCGGCCGGGGCGGCCCGGTGCCAGCGGACCCGGTAGCGCAGGGCGTCCAGCGCGGCCCGCGCGCGTCGGCGCCCGTGCCAGCGGGACAGCACCGGCAGCGCCGCGGACAGCGCCTCGGCGGCGGGGGCGTCCGGCGCGGAACCGAGGTCGAGCTCGGTGGCGACGGCCTCGGCGTCGCCCTGCTCCACCGCGGCCCAGAACCGCTGCTCCGCCTCGTCGGGGGCGGCGCCGGAGTCCGGGCGTGCGGCGGGCTGCCACCAGTACCGGTCCCGGCGGAACGGGTAGGTGGGCAGCTCGACCACCCGGGCGCCGGAGTCCGCGAACAGCACCGCCCAGTCCACGGCCAGCCCCTGGACGAAGTCCTCGGCGGCGGCCGCCACGAGGCCGGCGGTGCCCTCGGTGGGGGCCGTCACGCCGGTGCGGCCCGCGGCCACGGCGGCGAGCCCGGCGAGCAGCTCCGCCCGGTCGGCACCGAGGACCACCGCGCGGTGCTCGAAGGCGGAGCGGGTGGTGGCCAGGGTGTACGCCACGTCGGCCGGGTGGGCCTCGGGGTCGGCGTTCAGGTGCCGGGTGAGCCGCAGGGCCTGCTCACGCAGTGCCTCGGGGGTCTTCGCGGACAGCACCAGCGGCAGCGGGCCGTCGGCGGGCGCCGGTACGGCGGACGGCGCCTCGACCGGCCTCTCGACCGGCTCCTCGTTCCGCGCCTCGTCCGGCTCCTCCAGGATGACGTGGGCGTTGGTGCCGCTGATGCCGAAGGAGGAGACGCCGGCTCGGCGGGGGTGGCCGGCGGCGGGCCAGGGGGTGTTCTCGGTGAGGAGGGCGACGGTGCCGGAGGACCAGTCGACGTGGGGGGTGGGTTGGTCGATGTGGAGGGTGCGGGGCAGGGTGCCGTGGCGCATGGCCATGACCATCTTGATGACGCCGGCGACGCCGGCGGCGGCCTGGGTGTGGCCGAGGTTGGACTTGACGGAGCCGAGGTGGAGCGGCTGTCGGGGGGTGCGGTGGGGGCCGTAGACGGCGTGGATGGCTTCGGCCTCGATCGGGTCGCCGAGGGTGGTGCCGGTGCCGTGGGCTTCGATGGCGTCGATGTCGGTGGTGGTGAGTCCGGCGTTGGTGAGGGCCTGGCGCAGGACGCGTTCCTGGGCGGGGCCGTTGGGGGCGGTGAGGCCGTTGCTGGCGCCGTCCTGGTTGACGGCGCTGCCACGCACCACGGCCAGCACCCGGTGCCCGTTGCGCCGTGCGTCGGAGAGGCGTTCCAGCAGCAGGACGCCGGCGCCCTCGCCCCAGCCGGTGCCGTCCGCCGCCGCGGCGAACGGCTTGCAGCGCCCGTCCTCGGACAGCCCGCGCTGGCGCGAGAACTCGACGAAGGTGCCCGGTGTGGACATCACCGTCACGCCGCCGGCGAGGGCGAGGTCGCTCTCGCCCGAGCGCAGCGACTGGGCGGCCAGGTGCAGCGCCACCAGCGAGGACGAACACGCGGTGTCGACGCTGACGGCCGGGCCCTCCAGCCCGAGCACGTAGGCGAGCCGGCCGGAGGCCACACTGCCCGCGCTGCCGGTGAGCAGGTAGCCGTCGGTGCCGTCCTCGCCCTCGTGGAGGCGCGGCCCGTAGTCGGAGGCCATCAGCCCGGTGAAGACGCCGGTCCGGCTGCCGCGCAGCGGCGCCGGGTCGATCCCGGCCCGCTCGAAGGCCTCCCAGGCGACCTCCAGCAGCAGCCGCTGCTGCGGGTCGGTGGCCAGGGCCTCGCGCGGGGACAGGCCGAAGAACCCGGCGTCGAAGCGGTCGGCGTCGTACAGGAAGCCGCCGTGCCGGGTGTAGGAGGTGCCGGAGTGCCCCGGGTCGGGATGGTGGAGCGCGTCGAGGTCCCAGCCCCGGTTGTCGGGGAAGCCGCTGACGGCGTCCCGTCCGTCGGCGACCAGCCGCCACAGTTCCTCCGGGGCGTTCGCCCCGCCGGGGAAGCGGCAGGCCATGCCGACGATCACCACCGGGTCGTCGGTGTCGGCGGCGGGCGGGGCGACGGGCTCGGACGGCCCGGCGGCGGGGGTGCCGAGCAGCCCGGTCAGCAGGTGGGCGGCCAGCGCCCGGGGGGTGGGGTGGGCGAAGACGGCGGTGGTCGGCAGCCGCAGCCCGGTCGCCGCGTTCAGCCGGTTGCGCAGTTCGACGGCGGCGATCGAGTCGAAGCCCGACTCCTTGAAGGCCCGGACCGGGTCGACCGAGCCGCCGGACTCGTGGCCGAGGACGGCCGCGGCCTGCTCCCGCACCAGGGCGAGCAGCGGGGCCTCCCGCTCGGACTCCGGCAGTGCGGCCAGCCGGTCGGCCAGCGGCCGCGCCGTCCCGGACCGGTCGGCCGGGGCGCCCCCGGGGCGGGGGGCCTCGGCGGCGGGGGCGGTTGCCGACGGGGCGGGAGCGGCGGTCCCGGGAAGCCAGTACGGCGTGCGCTGGAAGGCGTAGGTGGGCAGCTCGACCGGCCGGGCGGCGCCGAAGAACGGCGTCCAGTCCACGGCGGCGCCGGCGACCTGGGCCTGGGCGAGCGAGCCGAGCAGCCTGGTCAGGCCGCCGTCCTCACGCCGGAGCGTGCCGACGACGGCGGCCGGGTCCTGCGGGGTGGTCCACGCCTCGGCGGCCTCCTGGACGCCGACGGCGAGGACGGGGTGCGGGCTGGACTCCACGAACAGGCGGTGCCCGTCGGCGAGCAGGGCGCGGACGGTCTCCTCGAACCAGACGGTGCCGCGCAGGTTCCGGTACCAGTAGTCGGCGTCCAGCGCGGTGGTGTCGGCGACCGGGCCGGCCGTGACGGTCGAGTAGAAGGCGATGTCCGCGGCGGCCGGGAGCGGGGTGATGTCGGCGAGCGCGGCGAGCAGGTCGTCCCGGACGGCCTCGACGCGGGGGGAGTGCGAGGCGTAGTCGACGTCGATCCGCCGGGCCCGGACGTCCTCCGCCTGGTAGGCGGCGAGCAGCTGGTCGAGGACGGCGCCGTCGCCGGCGAGCACGGTGGCGGAGGGGCCGTTGACGGCGGCCACCGAGACCCGGTCGCGCCAGGGCGCGATCCGCTCGGCGACCTCGGCGACGGGCAGCGGCACGGAGGCCATCGCGCCGGTCCCGGCGAGCCGGGTGAGCGCCTGCGCCCGCAGGGCGACGACCTTGGCCGCGTCCCGCAGCGACAGCACCCCGGCGACGTGGGCGGCGGCGATCTCGCCCTGCGAGTGGCCGACCACGGCGTCCGGCGTCACGCCGTGGGCCCGCCACACCGCGGCGAGCGAGACCATGACCGCCCACAGGGCGGGCTGTACGACGTCCACCCGCTCCAGTGACGGCGCCCCGGGCTCGCCGCGCAGCACCGCGCTGAGCGACCAGTCGACGAACTCGGCGAGCGCCTCCTCGCAGGCGGCGATCCGCTCGGCGAAGACCTCGCTGTCCGCGAGCAACTCCCTTCCCATGGCCGCCCACTGGGAGCCCTGGCCGGGGAAGACCAGCACGGTGCGGCCGTGCACGGCCGGGGCGGTGGGCGCCACGGTGTTGCGGGCGGGCCGGTCCTCGGCCAGGGCGGTGAGACCGGCGAGCAGCTCCGCGCGGTCGGTGCCGACCACCACCGCGCGGTGCTCGAACACCGAGCGGGTGGTGGCCAGGGCGAGGCCGACCTCGGCCGGCTCGATGTCCTGATGCTCCGTCAGGAAGTCGGCGAGGCGGGCGGCCTGGGCGCGCAGCGCGGCGCCGCCGCGGGCGGACAGCGGCCACGGTACGGCGGCGGGTCCGGCCGGCGGTCGGTCGGACCCGGCCGTCCGGGTGTCCGGCTGGTCGGCCCCTCCGGTCAGGGCGTCCGGCGGGCCGGTCACCACCACGTGGCAGTTGGTGCCGCCGAGCCCGAACGAGCTGACCCCGGCGACGTGTCGGCCGCCCTGCCGCGGCCAGGGCGACAGCTCGGTGTGCACCGCGAGGTTCAGCTCGTCCAGCGGGATGTCCGGGTTGGGCGTGCGGTAGTTGAGGCTCGGCGGGACGAGTCCGTGCCGGATGCTCAGGGCGACCTTGAGGAAGCCGGCGATGCCGGCCGCGCCCTCGAGGTGGCCGAGGTTGGTCTTGACCGACCCCACCCGCAGCGGGCCGCGGGCCCCGCCGTCGGGGGCCGCCCGGCGCGCGCGGCCCACGACGGCGCCCAGGGCGGCCGCCTCCACCGGGTCGCCCGCCCGGGTGCCGGTGCCGTGCAGCTCCACGTACTGGACGTCGGCCGGGTCGATGCCGGAGCGGCGGTAGGCCCGCCGGATCACGGCCTCCTGGGCCCGCGCGTCGGGCGCGGTCAGGCTGCCGGAGCCGCCGCCGTCGTTGTTCACCGCGCTGCCCCGGATCACGCACAGGACGGGCGAGCCCTGGGCGAGCGCGTCGTCGAGGCGCTGGAGCACGACCAGGCCGCCGCCCTCGCCGCGGACGTAGCCGTTGGCGCGGGCGTCGAAGGTGAAGCAGCGGCCGTCCGGGGAGAGGCCGCCGAGCTTGGCGGCGGTGACCGCGTTCTCCACCGCGAGGTCCAGGTTCACCCCGCCGGCCAGGGCGAGCGTGCTCTCGCCGCGGCGCAGGCTCTCGCAGGCCAGGTGCACGGCGACCAGGGAGGAGGACTGGGCGGTGTCCACCACCAGGCTCGGCCCGGCCAGTCGCAGGGCGTGGGAGAGCCGGTTGGCGATCACCCCGCGCTGCAGGCCCGCCGCCCAGTGCCGGGTGGTGGCGCCGGCGCCGTCGCGGTGCAGCAGGGCCGCGTAGTCGTCCCAGATCGCGCCGACGAAGACGCCGGTCGCGCTGCCGGCCAGCCGCTCGGGCAGCAGCCGGGCGTTCTCCAGCGCCTCCCAGCCGAGTTCCAGCATCAGGCGCTGCTGCGGGTCCGTCGCGGCGGCCTCGCGCGGGCCGATGCCGAAGAACTCCGCGTCGAAGCCGGTGACGGTGGGCCAGTCCAGGAAGCCGCCGTGCCGCAGGTCCGCCCGCCCGGGGGCGTCGAGGTCGCCGTCGCCGTACCAGGCCTCGGCGTCCCAGCGCTCGGGCGGGGTCGGGCCGACGGCGCTGCGGCCCTCGCTCAGCAGCCGCCAGTACGCCTCGGGGGAGGACGCCCCGGGGAGCCGGCAGGCCAGGCCGATCACCGCGACGGGGACGTCCGGCGCCTGGTCGGGGGCTTGTCCGGCGGCGGGCGGCTGGTCCATCGGTTCCGACTCCCTTGTGCCGTGTGGGGGCGGCCGGTTCCAGGGAGCCGACCGGTGGGGCTGGTCGCATGAAGAATTGCCCGGTCCGGGCGGAGCGGGGGCATCGACACCGGGCAGGCGGGTGCCTGACCCGGTCGGTGCCCGGACCGGGAGAACGAGAGGGCGGGCCGACGCCGTGGCGTCAGATGCCCATGCCGATGCCGCCGCCGACCGGGAGGACCGCGCCGGTGATGTAGCTGGCCTCCTCGCTGGCGAGGAAGCGCACGGCGGCGGCCACCTCGCGGTCGGTGCCGGGGCGGCCGAGCGGGGTCATCTTCATGGTGTCGCGCATCCGGCG
The DNA here is from genome assembly GCF_044763205.1 of Kitasatospora sp. NPDC096204. Lineage (NCBI taxonomy): Bacteria > Bacillati > Actinomycetota > Actinomycetes > Kitasatosporales > Streptomycetaceae > Kitasatospora > Kitasatospora sp. NPDC096204. The sequence continues at coordinate 11,640 of NZ_JBIWFT010000025.1, read as the reverse complement.
GTCGGACAGCGACTTGGTCATGTCGGTCTCGATGATGCCCGGGGCGACCAGGTTGACGGTGATGCCCCGCGACCCCAACTCCCAGGCCAGCGACCGGGCGAAGCCCAGCAGCGCGGTCTTGGTGGCCGCGTAGTTGGTCTGGCCGGGGGAGCCGAGGAAGCCGAGCGCGGAGGAGAGCAGCACGATCCGGCCGCGCCGCTCGGCGAGCATGGTCGAGGCCGCGGCCCGCACCGTGCGGAACACGCCCCGCAGGTTGACGTCCAGTACCTCGTCGAAGGCCTTGTCGTCCATCCGCAGCAGCAGGGTGTCCCGGGTGATGCCGGCGTTGGCGACCAGCACCTCGACCGGGCCCTGCTCGCGGGCGACGGTCTCCAGCGCCTCCTCCACCGAGGTCTGGTCGGTGACCTCGCAGCGCACCCCGAGGAAGCCCTCCGGGACGTCGCCGCCCCGGTGGCCGACCGCGACCCGGTCGCCGTCCGCCGCCATCGCGCGGGCCACCGCCAGACCGATGCCGCGGTTGGCCCCGGTGATGAAGACTGATCGAGACATGGTTCGTGGGTCGCCTTTCGTGAGGTGGTCGTTCGGTGCGGCCCGCCGAGCCGGCGGCGGGCGTGCGGCGCACTGGCGCGGTCAGCGCTCCGGGGCCTGGACCAGCAGGCAGGACCAGGTGAAGCCGGCGCCCGCGCTGAACACCAGGGCGGCCTCGCCGGGGGCGAGCACGTCCGCCTCCAGCAGGTCCGCGAGGCCGGCCACGGCGTCGCCCGCGCCCAGGTGGCCGGTGGCGCGGCCGAAGTCCAGCGGCTCGGCGGAGGTCTCCTCGGCGAGGATGGTGAGCCAGGAGTCCTGGAGGGTCTTGCGGCCGAAGCGGGGCAGGACCGCGTAGCGCAGCCGGGGGTCGCCCGGGTGCATGCCGGCGCCGTCCAGGGCGTCGGCGATGATCATGCGGATGCTGCGCCGGTTGACCTCGACGAACCGCTCGTTGCCGTGTTCGCGCAGGTAGGCGCGCTTGGTGATCCGCATGTCGACCCGGTCGCGCACGCCGCGCGAGACCGGTGCGAAGGGGTCGACGCCCCGGTGCATCGCCTCCAGCTCGGCGGCGGCGGTGCTCGCCGTGGAGCGCAGCAGCAGCCCGTCGTCGGCCTCCGCGCCGGGGCCGCTCAGCACGACCGCGGTGCCGCCGTCACCGTAGGCCACACCGTAGTCGCTGGCCCAGCGGTCGAAGCCGGGCGCGGTGAAGCGGTCGGCGGTGGTGACCAGGGCACGTCGGGGGGTGTCCCCGCCGCCGGCCGAGGTCAGGTAGGTCGACGCGAGCTGGATGGCGGTGCTCCCACCGTTGCACACCTGCTGGATGCCGATGGGCAGGGCCCGGTCGGCGCCGATCCGGTGCGCGATGTAGTGGGCGGGCGACCACAGGTCGTGCCCCTGGTAGTACATGCTCGCGTGGAAGGTCAGGTCGAGTTCCTTGGGCGCGACACCGACCGCGTCCATGGCCTTGCGGGCGGCGGCGACCGCCATGTCGGGTGCCGTCTCCTCGACGGCGGCGGGGACGTCCTCGTGACCGAGGTCCCGGGCGTGCCGGGGCGTCAGCCGGCCCTCCTGGACCGCGCACTCGACGCGGTCGCGTTCCTCGGGGAGCCACAGTGCCGCGGCGGTGATGGTCACCGGTTCCGCCAGCCTCATCCCCGACCTCCTTCCGGAATTCGCTCTGCGGGTACTTCCCGGCCGAGTCTGCGGCGGGCAGATAGAAGCGGGTTAAAAAAACGGTGCCGACGTCCGGTCGAACGGCCCGAATGTGTCGATTTGGGTCATGCCACCTTAGACACATGGCCGCCTGCAACTATCGACGGGTTGCCGCCCCCCCGGTTGCTGGATTCGAATTGCGGGGAACTCGCCGACCTGCCGGGAAAGATCTCCGGAGGGTCGGACGTGACCAATTGAGGGGAAGAGGAATATGGGCAGCAGCCAGCTTCCGGGCGAAATTCGGGAGAAGATCCGCGAAATCGTCGCCGAGGTGCTCGAAGCGGACATTGCCGACCTCACCGACGAGCAGAGCTTCGTCGACGACCTCGAGGCCGACTCGCTCCTGGTGATCGAGATCATCTCGCGGTTCGAGCGTGACCTGCACATCAAGATCCCCAAGGACGACCTGTCCGAGCTGGACACCCTGCCCGAGGCCTACGAGCTCGTCGCCAAGCACTACGTGGCCGAGGCCGTAGGTGCGTAGCAGGACGTCCCGGCGGGTCGTCGTCACCGGGCTCGGGGCCGTCAGCGGCCTCGGGCTCGGGGCCGGGGAACTGATCGAGGGCATCCGGCACGGCCGCAGTGGGATCGGGCCGATCGAGCAGTTCGACCCGACCGGCTTCGAGCACACCCTGGCCGGTGAGGTCCGCGGCTTCGACCCGTCGCGGCACCTGCACCGCACCGCCCCCGAGCGCTGGGGGCGCAGCGGCCAACTCGCCGCCGCCGCAGGGAGGATGGCCGTCGAGGACGCCGGCCTGGACACCGCGGCCGGGCTCCCGGACGGGGGCGTCAGCTGCTTCGGCACCACCAACGGCGAGTCCCAGGCGGTCGAGCACGCGGTGGCCGCCTGGGTCGCCGACGGGCCCGCCGCCCTGCGGCCGGAGCAGATCGCCCGCACCGAGCCGGGCAACATCGCCGGCGCGGTCTCCGCCGAGCTGGGCCTCACCGGCGAGTCGCTCACCTTCGGCACGGCGTGCGCCGCCGGCAACTACGCCATCGGCTACGCCTACGACCTGATCCGCTCCGGCGAGGCCGACTTCGCCGTCTGCGGCGGCGCGGACGCCTCCAACCGGGCCACCCACGCGGGCTTCCACGCGCTCGGCGCGCTCGCCGAGACCGTGCCACGTCCCTTCGACGAGCACCGCGACGGCATCGTCACCGCCGAGGGCGGCGCGGCGCTCGTCCTGGAGCCCCTCGACGAGGCGCTGCGCCGCGGCGCGCGGATCTACGCCGAGGTGCTCGGCTACGGCATGACCTGCGACGCCAAGCACATGACCAACCCCAACGCCGCGACCATCGCCGAGTGCGTGCGGATCGCGCACGCCAACGCCGGGGTCGAGCCGGGGGACGTCGACTACATCTGCGCGCACGGCACCGGAACCCGGGCCAACGACGTCACCGAGGTGAGCGCCGTGCGCGAGGTGTTCGGGGAGGCCCTGCCCCCGATCAGCTCCGTCAAGTCGATGCTCGGGCACACCATGGGCGCGGCCGCGGCCTTCGGCGCGCTGGTGTCCTGCGCCGCCCTGCACGAGGGGTTCCTGCCGCCGAGCGCGACGCTGCGCACGGTGGACCCCGAACTCGGCGAGGTGGACGTCGTCCCCGGCACCGCCCGGGCCGCCGCCCCCCGCGTCGTGCAGAACCACGGTTTCGCCTTCGGCGGCAACAACGCGGTCCTCCTGCTAGGGAAGGTCGAGGCATGACCGGAACCACTCTGCTCGAAGCGGCGCCGTCCGCCCGCCCGGCCGACGAGCGGGAGCACACCGAGCCGTCCGTCCTGCCGATCGACATCCTCGGCCACGGCGTGTTCAGCGCCGCCGGCCACGGGACGGCCCCGATCGCCGCCGCGCTGGCCCGGCCGGAGCCGGCGGCCGGCGCGCCCGGGGAGGACTGGCCGGAGCTGGCTGTGCGGCCGGTGGTGGACTTCGACCCGCAGGCCGTCCTCGGCCGCAAGGGGCTGTCCCGGCTGTCCCGCACCGACCAGCTGGTCATGGCGGCCTGCACGCTCGCCACGGACGGGACCGTCGCCGGGTCGACGGCCCGTACCGGCATCGTGCTCGGCACCACCGTGGGCAGCTCCGGCGCCCAGGAGGTGTTCTTCCGCGACACCTTCGTGCAGGAGCGCCCGTACCTGGTCAACCCGTCGGCCTTCCCCGGCACGCTGATGAACTCGGCGGCCGGCAAGACCGCGATCCGGCTCGGGTTCACCGGGGTCAACGCGACCGTCTCCGGCGGCCCGCTGGCCGCCCTGCACGCCCTGCGCTACGCCCGGACCGCGCTGGTCAACGGCCACGCGGACCGGCTGCTCGCGGGCGGCGTCGAGGAGCTGTCCACGGCCGCCGCCTGGTCCTGGCTGCAGAGCGGCGCGCTGCGCCCGGAGTCGGCCCTCGGCGAGGGCTGCGGGGTCTTCGTGCTGGAGCGCGAGGGGACGCGGGGCGAGGGCCGCAGCGTTCTCGGGCAGCTGCTGGCCTGCGAGAGCGGCCACGCCGACCCGGTCGTCGACGGCCCGCTCGGCGTGGCCGCCCGGCTCGCCGCCGTGGTGCGCCGCGCGCTGCGGCGCAGCGGACTGCCGGCCGACGAGCCGGTGGCCGTGGCGCCCGGCGCGGCGGCCCGGCGCGGCTGGTCCGCGGTCGAGCGGCGCGCCCTGCGCGAGGCCCTCGGCGCCGTCCCGGCGGAGCGGACCGTCCGCACCGACACCGCGCTCGGCGAGACGTACGGGGCCTCCGTCGCCCTGCAGCTGGCGGCCGTCCTGGGTCGCTGGCAGGCGGGGCAGGCCGCACCGGGGGAGCGGGCGGCCGTGCTCACCGCGGTCGGCCCCGACGGGTCCGTCGGCGCCGCGGTGATCGCCCGGCCCGACCCGCGCTGAACTCCCGTCCGCGCATGTCCACCGCACCGATCTGGAGAACTCTCATGGAAAGCACGTCTCTGCTCGCCCCCTCGGACCGGACCGAGGAGGCCCCGGCCCCGCTGGCGTACGAGCAGACCGTCCCCCGCAGCCTGGTGCACCGCTGGTCGCTCTCCGAGGTGTTCCTGACCGGATCGCGTGCGGTGGACGACCGGCGGTTCCAGGCCGCCGCCCAACTGCCGCTGTCCCACGGGTACTTCAGGGACCACCCGGGCCGTCTCGACCACCACGACGTGCTGCTCGTGCTGGAGGCGTGCCGGCAGTCCGTCACCGCCGCGGCCCACCTCCACCAGGGCGTCCCGGCCGCCACCACCTTCATGGTGACCGCCTGGACCCTGGAGGTCACCGACCCGGACGCGCTGGCGTGCGGAACCCGCCCGGGCGAGCTGGCCATCGACGGCGACGTCACCGGCCGGCACGAGCGCGGCGGCCGGCTGCGCCGGCTGGAGTTCGCGATGGACCTCAGCCTGGACGGCAAGCCGCTCGGGCACCTCACCATGGACGTCCGCTCGACCGCGACCGACCAGTACCACAACCTGCGCTACATGCAGCGCGGCAGCGAGGTGCCGACCGCCTTCGGCCTGTCCGCCGACCCGATCGGCGAGCCGGTCGACCCGGCCGCGGTGCGCCGCCTCGACCCGGTGAACGCCGTCCTCGACGACGTCCGCCGCGAGGACGGCGGGCTGGCCGCGGTGCTCAGCCCGCGCACCTTCCGCAACCGCAGCATGTACGACCACCCGTACGACCACGTCCCGGCGATGGTCTTCAGCGAGGCCGCCCGCCAGTGCGCGCTGCTCCTGGCCGACGGCGCGGAGGGCGCCGGCCGGGTGCTGCGACTGGACGGCTCGTTCGACCGCTTCGCCGAACTGGACCAGACCGTTCGGCTCACCGCCGCGCCGGATCCGGACCGCGGCGCCACCTCCTACCTGTTGCGGGCGGTGCAGGGCGAGCAGGCCGTGGCATCCGTCTCCGTCACGCTCGCCTGACCCGTTCACACCACCTCCTTTCGGAAGGCATCACCATGTCCCACCTGTCCATGGTCTGGTTCGACTTCGGCGGCGTCCTGTCCCCGCCGCTGGAGCGCATCTACGAGGCGTACGAGGTCAAGACCGGCATCAGCCCCCGCCAGCTCAAGGCCGCGATCAAGGGCGTCGCCGACGAGATGGGCCTGCCCACCATGGCGCCCGTCGAGGTCGGCGTGATCAGCGAGCCCGAGTGGGGCCGCCGGCTGGCCCGGGTGCTGGCCGAGCAGAACCCCGGCATCGACCTGTCCCGGGCCGAGCTGGAGACCTTCGGCCGGCAGTGGTTCGACGGCATCAAGGCCAATCCGGTCATGGTCCGGGCGTACCGGTACATCCAGGACAACGGCGTGCGCGTCGGCGTCCTGTCCAACAACGTCACCGAGTGGGGCCCGTACTGGAAGGCGATCATCGCCCCGGTCGGCGAGGTCGACGTCCTGATCGACTCCTCCGAGGTCGGCCACCGCAAGCCCGACCCGGAGATCTTCGAGATCGCCGCCAAGACCGCCGACGTGTCCCCCGTCGAGTGCCTGCTCATCGACGACGTCGAGGAGAACCTCGCCGCCGCCCGCGCCCAGGGCTGGAAGACGGTGCTCTACCAGAACGACGAGCAGACCCTCGCCGACCTGCACGCCGCGACCGGCCTCGCCGGTCTGACCGACCTGCTCTGAGCCAGCCCGGCCGGACACCCCGGAGGAGCCACCACCATGACCACCTCAGTCGACGCGTCCGTCTCGGTCGCGGACATCCCGGGCCTGGACCCGACGCCGCTGTACACGCAGGTGCCCGAGCGCTCGGCCGGCGGCCTGCCGCAGATCGCGCTGCCCAGCGGCCACAAGGCCGTGCACCTCACCCGCTACACGGACGTGCACAAGGCGCTGACCGACCCGACCTACGGCCGGACCGAGACCAACGTCGAGGGCGGCCCGACCTTCTTCCCCACCACCCTGCCGCCCGAGATGCTGATCAACCTGGACGGCCAGGACCACTCCCGGCTGCGCCGGTTCGTCACCGCGGACTACAGCGCCAACGCGGTCGCCAAGCTGCGCCCGTACCTGGACGAGGCGATCACCCGCAGCTTCGCCGAGCTGCGCGCCCAGGAGCGGCCCGACCTGTACACGGCCGTCCTGGACCGGGTGCCGATCGAGCTGACCTGCCACTTCCTCGGCATCCCGGTGGAGGACGTGGAGTACTTCCGCCCGCACTCCCGCACCATCCAGATGGCGCTGCACGACGACGTGCCGCAGCTGGTGGAGGACTTCTTCACCGCGTACAACTACGTCGCCGACATGGTCGCCGGCAAGCGCCCCTACGTCCCGGGCGGCCTGATCGAGAAGTTCATCCAGGGCCGCGACGAGACCGAGCCGCCGCTGGAGGACAGGGAGCTCGTCGGCATCATCTTCACCGCCGTGGTGTCGGTGGACCAGAACGTGCTCTCGGTCCTGGCCAAGGCCGCCCACGTGCTGCTCAGCGCGCCGAGCCTGTGGCAGCGGGCCGTCGCCGATCCCGAGGTCATGCCGCAGCTGGTCGAGGAGATCATCCGGCTGGTCCCGCTGGGCCGGATGTCCACCTTCCCGCGGGTCGCCCACCGGGAGGTGGTGACCTCCGAGGGAACCATCCACGCCGGTGACCTCGTCTACGCGGACGCCTTCCTCGGCAACCGCGACCCCGAGGTGTTCGAGAACCCGCTGGTCATCGACCCGGACCGGAAGGGCAAGCGCCACCTGCAGTTCGGCTACGGCATGCACCACTGCCTCGGCGCGGCGCTGGCCCGCCTGGAGATCGCCGAGATCCTCGGCCGTGTGGTGCGCGAGTTCCCGACCATGACGCTGGACGGCGACCCGGCCGACCTGGTCTGGGACGAGGGCGCGCTGCTGCGCCGTCCGATCGGGCTGCCGGTGCGCTGGTAGCCGCGGGGAAGCCCTCCCGCGAGGACGCACCCGGGCCCCGTCTGCTGGCAGGCGGGGCCCGGGTGTGTCACGTGTGTCACCCGGCATGTTCCTTTGGACGTACCCGGGGTGGCACCTGAGGAGCAGATCCATTGAGTCCCCCGGTGCGGGACCGATATTTTCTTGAAGCGTCGGCCGGGGGGCCAGACGAGATCCCGCCATCATGCGGGAACCACGGGGGATACATGTCGGACGTCATGCGTGTCGATGTGCTGGGCACACTGGAATTCCGTTTCACCGACCGGGTCTTCGCACTTCGGGGACCCAAACTGCGAAAAGTACTGGCCCTACTCGCACTGCGGGCGAACGAGGACGTGAACATCGACGTGATGGCGCATGAACTGTGGGGGGAGAATCAGCCCGCCACCGCCGTCATGACCGTCCGCACCCACATTTACCACCTGCGGAAGTGGTTCGCGGCCGTCCCGGTCGCGGAGGAATGCAAGCCGCAGATCGCCAGCCAGCCGTACGGCTACCGGCTGGAGATATCCGAGGAGCACGTCGACGCCACGGAGTTCCGGCTGCGCTGCGCCTACGGGTCCAAGATGCTGGACGCCGGCCGGGTGGACGCGGCCGCCGAGACCTTCGGCCAGGCGCTGGCGCTGTGGCGCGGCCCGGTGCTCGCCGACGTGCGGCACGGTGCCGTGATCGAGCAACTCGCCTCGGAACTGGGCGGGTTGCGCGAGCGGGCGATCGAGCAGCGGCTGGAGGCGGACCTCGACCGCGGACGCCACCGGGACGTCGTCGAGGAGCTGCGGCTGCTGGTCGCGGCCCAGCCGTTCAACGAGTGGCGGCACGCCCAGCTGATCCGCGCCCTGCACGCCTCCGGCCGCCGGGTCGAGGCGCTCGGGGCCTACCAGTCGCTGCGCACCCTGCTCAACCGCGAGCTGGGCGTCGAACCCTCCGGGGACGTCCAGCGGCTGCGCACCGAGATCCTTCGAGGCGTCGCATGAGACCCGGCCAGGAAGGACGTGACATCCCGTGATCGAGGAACTGCTGCCGGGGCCGGTCGTCGGCGCCGAATCGTTCGACACCTCCCAGGAGGCGGCCCTCTTCCCCGAGGAGGAGAGGTGGGCCGCCCCGATGGCCACCGCCCGGCGGGCCGGGTTCACCACGAGCCGTGACTGCGCCCGGCAGGCGATGGTCCGGCTCGGGCTGCCGCCGGCCCCGATCCTGCGGGGCCGCTCCGGCGAGCCGCTCTGGCCGAGCGGGCTCACCGGCAGCATGACCCACACCCCCGGCTACCACGCCGCGGCCGTCGCCCCCTCCCTGGACATCCTGGGGATCGGCGTCGACGCGGAGCCGAACCAGCGGCTGAGCAACAGCGACTCGCTGCCGCTGCTGTCGCTCGCCGCGGAGCGGGCGTGGGTCGGCACCCTGTTCGAGCGGCGGCCCGAAGTCAGCTGGGACCGGCTGCTGTTCAGCGCCAAGGAGTCCGTCTACAAGGCGTTCTTCCCGCTGGTCGGGCCGCTGGGCTTCGACGGCGTGCTGATCACGGTCGACCCCCGGGACGGCACCTTCCGGGCCCGGGTCAGGCTTCCGGGGCCGACCGGTCGGGACTCCCGCTCGACCCTCCTGACGGGCCGCTGGCTCGCCCGCGACGGCCTGATCGTGACCGCGATGGTGCTGCGGCGCCCGAGTCGTCGCCGGCGTCGTGCTCCGGACCTGGCCCGGGTGGCGGGTTTTGGCTGATCAGGTCCAGCAGCCCGGGGAATCGCGACTCCAGGTCCTCCCGTCGCAGGTGCGCCTTCCTGCTGTTGCCCCGGTTGATCTGCAGGACCAGCCCGGACTCGCGCAGGATCCGGAAGTGGTGACTGAGCGTGGACTTCGAGACCCCGAGGTCGAAGGACAGACAGGTTCGCTCGGTGCCGTCCGGCAACCCCACGAACTCCTGGACGACCTTGTACCGCAAGGGATCTGACAGAGCGTTCAGGATTGTCGGAAGCTCCATCTCGTCCCGGCTCGGGTGACCCTCCGCGTCGACCATTCTCCTCCGCCTCCCTGTCGCTCGTGGCCTCAACTCGTAGGCCAGGTTTGACTTGCATCATACCTCCGCTCCGTGCAAGCCTTAGGTTCTATAAGAACCGAACCTAAGGTTCGGAGCCCTCCGGAACGGGAGCTTCCCCAACCATGGCTGCACAGACCGAATCCCCCCTCGTCGGGGAAGACGCCGGATCCCAGGCGTCAGGGCGCCAGCGGCAGACGCTGATCCTGGTCGCCGTCCTTCTGGCCGTCTTCGTCGTCCCCACGTCCATCTCCGGTACCGGTGTGGCGCTGCCGTACATCGGCTCCGACCTGGACGCCAACCTGGTGCCCCTCCAGTGGGTCGTCAACGCCTTCAACGTGGCGTTCGCCTGCTTCACCCTCGCCTGGGGTTCCATCGCCGACATCATCGGCCGCGTCCGCGCCTTCGCCCTCGGCGCCACGATCTACGCGGTCGCCTCGCTGGTCAGCGTCTTCGCCGGCAACGTGATCCTGCTGGACGCCGCCCGCGCCCTGGCCGGCATCGGCGGCGCCGCGATCTTCTCCTGCGGTGCGGCGATGCTCTCCACCGTCTTCGAGGGCCCCGCCCGCGGCCGGGCCTTCGCGCTCTTCGGCACCGTCGCCGGCATCGGCGTCTCCTTCGGCCCGTCGCTGTCCGGCGCGCTGATCGAGAACGCCGGCTGGCGCTGGGTCTTCGCCGTGCACGTGATCGTGCTGGCCCTGGTCCTGCTCGCCGTCCCGACCATGAGCCGCGCCGTCCCGGAGACCCGCACCGAGGGTGCGCGCATCGACGTCGTCGGCTCCGCCCTGTTCATCCTCGCCATGCTGCTGCTCACCACCGGCATCGCGCAGGGTTCGCAGTGGGGCTGGGCCAGCCCGGGCGTGCTCGGCCTGTTCGCCGGCACGATCGTCGCCCTCGCGGTCTTCGCCGCGGTGGAGAAGCGCAAGTCGCACCCGATGCTCGACCTGAGCATCGTCACCAACCGCCGCTTCATGGCGCTCTGCCTGGTGCCGGTGGCCGGCTCCTTCGGCTTCGTCACCATGCTGACCTACCTGCCCAGCTACCTCACCGCCGCCGGTGGCTACTCCAGCGGCACGGCCGGTGCGATCATGCTGATGCTCACCGTCCCGATGCTGATCCTCCCGCTGGTGGCCGCCAAGCTCGTCGCCAAGGGCGTCTCCGCGATGGGCGTCATCTACCTGAGCCTGGTCTTCCTGGTGGTCGGCGCCGTCGGCCTCGAGCTCTACAAGCCCGACGTCAACCTCGGCCTGGTCGCCCTGCCGATGCTGATCGTGGGCGCCGGCTACGCCCTCGCCGCCGGCCTCGTCGACGGCAAGGCCCTGGAGCTCGTCGCCCCGGAGCGCGCCGGTATGGCCGCCGGTTTCCTCAACACCATGCGCCTCGGCAGCGAGGCCATCGCCGTGGCGATCTACGGCTCGCTGCTCGCCACCGTCATCAGCGGCAAGACCCAGGACAGCATCGCCAGCTACGCCGGCGCCGGTGACGCGACCACCGTCGCCGGGACCGTCGCGAGCGGCAATATCTCCGGTCCGGCCGGCCAGGTGGCCGAGGCGCAGCGCGGCAGCTTCACCGACCTCCTGGTCAACGCCTACGACGGCGCCTTCCACACCGTCCTGTGGGTGCTCGGTGGCATCTGCCTGGTGCTGCTCGTGCTCATCGCGCTGCTGCTGAGCGGCCGCAAGGACGAGCAGGCGAAGGCCAACTGACCCCGCGCGGCCGCTCCGGAGCGGCCCGCGGCCCCCGACCCGGTCGGGAGGCGCCTACACCCCCGGGGCGCCTCCCGACCGGTCCAGGGCCGGTCGAACCAGCCCCGAGGCCCGACCGCCGGGCCGGGGCACCCGTCGGATCCGTCCGACCCCCATCCGCTACGTCTGGAGAACAGCATGACTGGCACCGTGCAGCAGGCCTCGGCCGCTGCTTCGAGCGGGCCCAAGCCGATCCGCAGACTCGATCGGGTGATCATTCGTTTCGCCGGTGATTCCGGTGACGGTATGCAGTTGACCGGTGACCGTTTCACGTCGGAGA